>CAYRBD010000008.1:25323-50340 GCA_964422465.1 uncultured Chitinophagaceae bacterium | reverse complement strand
TTGAGCAGAGGCTCATAGCCGTCATACGGACCTAAAACCGCATCTCCCTTTTCTCCGTAAGCTGTGCCGCCATAGGTATGTTTCCCGGTGCGTGTCCCTCGGAAAGTTCCGATCCGTCCATCCTCCCAAGTGCCTACGGCTACATCCGTATCTTCAGTATGTACGCGTACCAGCTCCTTACAACCGGTGCCCATCACTGTGTAAAGAATCGATACGCCATGAATACCATACCAGTAAAAATCAGGATGATCCTTTTGAATAGCACAGGGGCTATAAGCATCAGCGCCTAATACTTTTCCTATTTTTCCATGTGCTACCTCCTGCGCGGTGGACATAAATCTCAGGGAGGAGGCCGTAAAAACGGGAACTTTATGCTGCTCAGCCAGTTTAAAGATGAGGATCGTATCCTCTAATGAAGCCGCAATGGGTTTATCAATAAACAGAGGTTTGCCTGCTTTTATGACCGGTATTGCCTGCTCCAGATGGCGGCGTCCGTCATTGGTTTCCAGAAGAACTACATCTACTTTTTTTATGAGTGCATTCACACTATCCACGATTTCTACCCCCATTTTTTTCACCTGTTCCTCGTACTTGGGAATGCGCGAGTAGGAAGATTCGATGGTCAGACTTCCTTTTGGATAGGCGGCTACCACCTTATACCCGCCAAACTCAGAGGAAGTTCCGGTATTCAAATCCTTGGTAAAAGCAACGACATGGGAAGTATCCAATCCGATAATTCCAACCTTTTTCCCGGAAGCCGGAGCCAGATGGTACCGACCAAATAAAGGAAGTGGGCGATGAGCTATTCCCAGGCCCACTCCGGCTAAAGCCGCATTTTTAATAAATTTTCTTCTGTCGTGTGGATTTCCCTTCATCTGTTGTATTTTTACGTGTACGTACACAAAGATAGGGCTCTTTTTTTTAAAAACCAAAAAAATTTCGATTTTTTCTTTTCTGAAGGCAATTCTCCTCGTACCTTGTGCAGGAAATAGCAAGCAAAATGAGGTATTATTACGACATAAATGAGGTAAACGAACTACTTCATCAACTTTTAGTCAATCATCTTGATGATCAATCTGCTAAATGGCTTGAAAAACAGCGTAATCAATATGCGGACTCTCAAAAACCCATTCATTTCAATTTAACCTTTACCGCTATTCCCCGTTTTGTGAATAAGAAACCGCTACTGACGGATCAGACCATAGAAGCAAAGCTTCATAAGCTTTGTAAAGGGCTGAACCTAACCGGCTGGACCACCGACAGACTTGCCAGGAGTTGGTGGTTGTTGCAGCTTCCTGCTGAGGATAAAGCAGAATACGTTGACCGGATAACCACGCTTTTTAACGCGGCGGAAATGAATGAGCAGGTAGCTCTCTATGGAAGTTTACCGTTACTGGCTTATCCGAAAGCCTTTGTAAAACAAACAGCAATTGGGATACGGACCAACATGCAAAATGTTTTTGATGCCATTGTTTTAGACAATCCATATCCTTCTGAATATCTGGAAGAAGCAGCCTGGAACCAAATGGTTCTAAAAGCCATCTTTATGGACCGGCCAATAAATCGGATTACAGGCCTCGATAAGAGAGCCAATCAGAAGCTGGCCTATATTTTATCCGATTATGCTCATGAACGCTGGGCCGCGGGCAGGACCGTCAATCCCTTATTGTGGAGACCTACAGGCCCTTTTATTAATGAAAAAATATTTCCGGATATCAAAAAACTTTTTCAATCGGAAGATATGAAAAACAAGCAAGCCGCAGCGTTAGCCTGTTATCACAGTTCTTATAAACCGGCAGAAGAACTGTTAAAAGAACATAAAGACTTAGCGGCTCAAATAAAAAAAGAGGAATTAACGTGGGAAAAATTAGGTTAACTTTTTGAAAATTCACATTGAAAATCTAAAATACCCTACACCTGATGTAAGAACAAAGTAAAGCCTATCTTTGTAAGATAAGAAGTTCATTTAATGGTCTGACTATGGAAACAATGATTATTGACATAAAGAATAAAAAAGAAAAAGAAGTTTTAATCGCCTTTCTGTCAAGTTTAAAGATCAGTTTCAGAACCGAATCTGACGAAGAGGCGTTTTTAGTGCAATTGTATGATAACACCAAAGCTAAAAAAGAAAAACCAATCTCTTTCGATGCAGAAGAATTAAAGAAATGAATAAGCCCTCCTCTATAACCATTCTTCCTTCAGCAGCAAAGCAAATTAAAAAACTACCAAAGTCAACAAGGACAAAAATTGTATATAGTTTTATAAATTAAAACCTATGAATCAAGAGCTAAATAATATCAGAGGGATGGCCTTTTTTGACCCTCACATTCACATGACTTCGCGTACCACCAATGACTACCAGGCTATGGCCGCGGCCGGTATAAAAGCTATTATAGAACCCGCTTTCTGGCTGGGACAACCCCGCACGGGGGTGGATACCTTCCGGGACTATTACAGCAGCCTGGTGGGTTGGGAGCGGTTTCGGGCTTCGCAATTTGGAATCAGGCATTATTGTACCATTGGTCTCAATTCTAAGGAAGCCAATAATGAAGAACTGGCCGATCAGGTAATGGAAATACTACCCCTTTTTCTTATGAAGGAAGGCGTGGTAGGAGTAGGAGAAATTGGTTTTGATGATCAGACGCCGTTGGAAGAAAAGTATTATCGGGCCCAATTAGAACTGGCAAAGGAAACCGGTCTTCCGGTCCAGATTCATACCCCCCACCGGGATAAAAAGAATGGCACCATCCGAAGCATGGAAATTGCGCTGGAAATGGAATTGAATCCGGGAATGGTAATTGTAGATCATAATAATGAAGAAACAGTTAAAGATGTCTTGGACCGCGGCTTCTGGGCGGGATTCACCATTTATCCTTTTACCAAAATGGGCAATGAGCGCATGGTAGAGGTGGTAAAGCAATATGGAAGTAAAAACATCATGATAAATTCTGCGGCAGACTGGGGCATTAGCGATCCGCTCGCTGTACCAAAAACGGCTGCTTTGATGAAAAAAAGAGGTATTACAGAGGAGGATATCCATCTGGTAACCTATCAAAATGCAATAGAAGCCTTCGGACAAAGCGGCCAGATAGATGAAAAAGATTTTATTAACGTGGAAACAGTAGATCAAAGCAAAAAGTTTGAGGGCAGTTCAGTACTACGGGGAGGACAACAGCCTGTACACGTAAAATCATCCATCATTATAGAATAGCCTTGGGTCCAAAATTAAAAGCATATCTCCGGTTAACGCGCCCGCCAAACCTGGTCACCGCTGTTTCAGATATATGGGCGGGTGCCGCGCTCTCCGGCTACTTTCTATTGCCAGAAAAAGTTTTCTCATTCCTTATTTTACTGAGTCTTTCATCTGTATTTTTGTATGCCGGTGGCGTGGTATTTAACGATGTTTGTGATGCAGCGCTCGATGCCAAAGAACGGCCCGAGCGGCCCATCCCATCCGGAATAGTCTCTATAAATGCAGCAATTCTCTTCGGAAGCATCTTATTTATTACAGGAATTGTATTAGCCGGGTTTGTAAATGGCCGGAGCGCTTTACTGGCTCTATTGATTACCGTAGCCTGTCTCCTTTATGATCGATGGGGCAAGCCTCATGTTTTCTGGGGGCCCTTAACGATGGGCAGCTGTCGTGGACTGAATCTGCTCCTGGGCATGAGCATTCTTTCTTTTCAGGTTGAAAGCCCCTATTGGATTGCCCTGGTTCCTATTGTTTATATTGCTGCTATTACATTGATCAGCAGGGGAGAAGTACATGGAGGTAACCGTTCTGCCGTATTAACCGCCCTGGTTTTTTATCTCCTTGTTCTGGGCGCCCTGATTGGCATAGCGATTTCAACAGGAGAAGTGTGGGTATTTGCCCTCTTCGTACTCCTTTTCATCCTGTTTATTTTTCCTCCTCTGTTGAAGGCTATCCAAACTTTATCGGGAAAACACATTGGCAAAGCTGTAAAAGCCGGAGTACTGGGTCTGATATTAATGAACGCCTGTTGGGTTGCTATTGGCGCCCCTTGGGAATGGGCAGTTGCAACTGCGCTGTTGCTTCCCCTCTCCATCTGGATCGCTAAAGGGTTCGCGGTGACGTAAAAAGCCACCGGCTAAAAAAGCCTCTCCTCATAAAAGGAGATGCATTTCACAACTATTTTTTTATTTTAGCCTTTTTATAAGAAGTGAAAAGACCGGCAGAAGATGAAAATGATCCATCAACAATTTCAGGTTCCTTACCAGTATCCCGTTTATTTTATTCGTCAAATCTTTCAAAGAGAAAACGAGACATTTGATAATTTTATAAAGCAAGCTACAGAAGCAGGGGTAGAAAAACGAATTTTATTTATTATGGATGAGGGTATGCTCCTGCATCACCCGCAACTTCCGGAGGACATAAAGAGCTACTTTCGGGAAGATAAAACCATAAAATTAGTTCCTCCTGCCGTGCTTCCCGGAGGCGAGGCTGTTAAAAACACAGCGGGTTATCTGGAAAAAATTATCACTGCCATTAATGAATATAAAATTGACCGGCATTCTTTTGTAGTTGCTATCGGAGGCGGAGCCGTTCTGGATTTAGCCGGATATGCTGCAGCTACCGCTCACCGGGGAATTCGGCACATCCGCATTCCAACTACAGTATTGTCACAAAATGACTCGGGCGTGGGTGTGAAAAATGGAATTAATTATTTTGGGAAAAAGAATTTTCTGGGAACTTTTGCCCCGCCCTATGCGGTATTCAATGATTCTGCTTTTCTGGAAACACTGGATAATCGAAACTGGCGAAGCGGGATTGCCGAGGCAATAAAAGTAGCCTTAATAAAAGACCCTGTGTTCTTTTACTGGCTGGAAGAAAATGCCCAGGCCCTTTCCGGGAGAAATACGAATGCGATGGAATACCTGGTATATCGTTGTGCGGAGTTACACCTCCAACACATTGCTTCCGGTGATCCTTTTGAAAGCGGATCTTCCCGACCATTGGATTTTGGTCACTGGAGCGCCCACAAACTGGAACAGCTGACAGATTTCGCGCTGACGCATGGCGAAGCTGTAGCAATGGGTATCGCGCTGGATGTTATTTATTCTGAACAAATCGGCTGGCTTTCAGCTAATGAAGGGAGTAGGATTCTGAACGTTTTGCATCAACTGGGTTTTAATCTTTATCATCCCTTTCTTGAAGATGAACAACTCTTAAAGGGCTTGTCTGAGTTTAGAGAGCATCTGGGAGGACAGTTAACGATTATGATGTTAAAAAAGATAGGATCGGGAGAAAATGTACACGAAATTGATTTTAAAAAGATGAAAGAGAGTGTCCGGATTTTAAAAAAAAGACAACCCATTCCTGTTCCAGGTTATAAATAAGACCAGGCCACATTAATATTAAACTATCGTGAAGACAAATTTTGGATATTTAACTTTTTGTACGAACCTCTTTCCCAGTGAATCCTGGGAATCTCATTTTAATGCCTTAAAAAGCGAAATTCCTATTGTTAAAAAACAACTGGCCCCCAATCAAAAAATGGGTATTGGGTTGCGGCTTTCCAATAAAGCTTCGTTAGAATTAATCAAGCCGGATAAGCTGGAAGAATTTAAAGAATGGTTGCGGAGCCAGGATTGTTTTGTTTTTACCATGAACGGATTCCCTTATGGCAATTTTCATAAAACCCGGGTAAAAGATGCGGTGCATACGCCCGATTGGACTACCCCCGAGCGGCTGGAATATACTTCAAGGCTTTTCCATATTTTAACAGCCTTGCTACCCAACGGAATGCAGGGGAGCATTTCTACTTCTCCTCTTTCTTATAAATACTGGTTTAAAGAGGAAGAACGAAACAACATCCTTTCCGACTGTACTAAAAATATAGTTAAGTTAGTATTGCAATTATACAAAATACATAAAGAAACAGGGACACTTTCACATGTGGATATAGAACCTGAGGCTGACGGATTAATTGAAAATTCCAATGAATTCATCCGTTGGTACACCAGAGGGCTTTTGCCGGAAGGTATCAGGGCATTGCAACAAGCGTATCAAATCTCTGAAACCGAAGCAAGGGAAGCCATAAAGAGACATGTGCAATTGTGTTATGATGTCTGCCATTTTGCCGTAGGTTATGAAGCAGCTTCGGAAGTAATTAAGAAATTAAAGGCTCACGGAATCAGGATCGGGAAATGGCAACTGAGTGCCGCCTTAAAAATAAAACTGAATGAGGATCCGCTGGAAAAAGAACAGAAACTGAATGAATTAAAGAAATTTGATGAACCGGTCTATTTACATCAGGTAGTAGCACGTGAAAAAAAGGGTAGCCTGCTGCGATATCGGGATTTACCGGAAGCGTTTAATACGCCAACTGCTTTAAAAGCTGAGGAATGGCGGTCGCATTTCCACGTTCCAATTTTTGTAAAAGATTACGGTTTGTTGCGATCCACACAATCAGAAGTGGGTAAAGTCCTGCAAATACAAAAAGATCAAAAATTATCAGATTATCTCGAGGTAGAAACCTATACCTGGGATGTACTGCCCGAGGGTTTAAAACTTCCGCTGGCGGAATCCGTTGTTCGAGAATTAGAATGGGTAATGGAAAGATTGTAATTTTGTCTTTAATATGAAAAGACTATTTTTTATTTTCCTGTTTCTCCCACAATTTATTTTTGCACAAAATTTTCCTAAACCCGACTATCCGCAAAACTATTTTGCCAAGCCGGTTCACATTCCTATCCTGCTGGCGGGAAACTATGGGGAACTCCGGCCGGGTCATTTCCATGAAGGCATGGATATCAAGACACGCGGAGTTATTGGGTACCGGGTATATGCATCCGCAGATGGTTATATTTCCCGGGTAGCTGTTTCTAATACGGGTTTCGGGCATGTTATTTATATTACGCATCCGAATGGCTATACTACAGTTTACGGGCATTTACATCAATTTAATTCGCAGCTCGGGGCCTATGTCAAGCGTCAGCAATACAAGCAGGAAAGCTGGAAAATTGATCTATCCCTGGCTCCGGATTTGTTTCCGGTAAAGCAGGGAGATTATATCGCACTGAGTGGCGCAACCGGATCTGTAGCAGGACCGCATGTTCATTTTGAGATCAGAGACACTAAAACAGAGCACCCCCTGAATGAACAACTTTTTGGGATAGCCATTAAAGATAACATTCCCCCTTCCGTTTATCGTATTGCTCTTTACGACAGGAATAAAAGTATTTATGAACAAACTCCCAAGATACTTACGCTACATGCCACAAACGGACATTACAGTCCTTCTCCCGCTACAGTAACTCTACAAACGAATAAAGTTGGCTTTGGCGTTCAAACTATTGACCATCAAAACAACACACACAATACCTTTGGTATTTATCAAGGCATCCTCTACGCTGATGGGAAAGCAGAATCCGGCTTTCAACTGGATAATATCGGGTACGAGGAAACCCGCTACGTGGATGCACATTACGACTACAAAACCTATATTGAATCCCGCAGGCATTTTGAGTTGCTTTTTGACCTTCCGGGAAATAAGCTCCCTATTTATTACGATTTTGGTGGCAACAATGGGTCGGTAGATCTGAGCGATGGACAATCACATCCCATTAAAATTGAAATAAAAGATGCGGCAGGGAATACTTCTGTCATTAAATTAACTGTAAGAGGAAAGGCAGGCAATTCCGCCAACAAGGAGCAATCCTGTGATGAATCTATGACACCCGACGCAAGAAATATTTTTGAAAAAGATCAGGTACAATTTTTTCTTGAGCCAGGAAGCCTTTATGATCAAATTTGCTTTCAATATAAAGTCATTCCCTCTTCCTCCCACGGAGATTACTCGAACATTTACCGCCTGCATTACGATTATGTTCCTTTATATAAAAGTTTTAACCTGCGGATTAAACCCGATAAACCCATTCCGGGTGAAGTGAGGGACAAGCTGGTCTTTGTTTGTAAAAATACCACCGGGAGAAGGATCGGGATAACCCCCGCCACGCTGAAAGATGGATGGGCAGAGGCTTATGTCCGATCCTTCGGAGATTATACTATTGAGGCAGATACACAACCTCCGACCGTGACGCCCCTCAATATTCATGAGGGTGCAGATTTATCAAAAGCAAAAACCATCCGCTTTAGAATTAGAGATTCCAAAAGCGGGCTTCACTCCTACCGGGCACTGTTAGATGGCCAATGGCTTATGTTTGCCCGAAAAAAGAGCACAATATTTTATACCTTTGATGAACATTGTCCGCCCGGTAACCACACCTTGCAATTGACTGTTGCGGATGCCGTGGGAAATAAAACAACTAAAACCTATCATTTTAAAAGGTAACTCATGAGCGTAATACTAAAAGAAGGCGATAAAGCGCCCGCCATTAAAGCCTTGGATCAGAATGGCAATACGGTGTCGCTAAGCGATTATAGAGGGAAAAAAGTGATTCTGTATTTTTATCCAAAGGACAACACACCGGGATGTACCGCGCAGGCCTGCAACCTGAGAGACCATTATGAAGCACTGAAAAAGGAAGGGCTGGAAGTCATCGGGGTAAGCGTGGATAGTGCAAAAAGCCATAAAAAGTTCGAGGATAAGTACCATTTACCTTTCCCCCTGATCACCGATGAAGATAAAAAAGTCGTAAATGACTATGGAGTGTATGGAGAAAAGAAATTTATGGGAAGAACCTATATGGGAACCAAACGCACGACTTTTATCATTGACGAAAAGGGGATCATTCAGCATATTATTAGCAAACCGAAGACCAAAGAACATGCAGAGCAAATCAGAAAAGTGATGAAGCCGGCCCCCTGATCAGTACCTGTAATAAGGATCAGTATAAGGTAATATTATCACTAATCAGCCTTCCATCCTGCTCAAAATAGAGGTTTTTCTTCTGGAGAATATTTTTCTCTACCTGAATCTTATACCGTAGTTGCCTTCCTGGCAGAAATACTTTATAAGTGTGGTCCCGCTGCCAACGGGTATATTTACTTTTTTCAAACCCATCCTTTACCGCCTGAGGCAACTCGTCATAAGGCATGGGCGTATCTGTTAACTGCCAGATTCCTTTTGAAGAATATTTGGCCGTGTGCAGGCTGTCCGAAAAAGGCAGTTCCTGACCGGGATAAAAGTGAACCAGTACAAAAATAAGTTTATCATCATATTGCACCTGACTTGCCTGTGGATATTGTTTCTGGAAGGTATTCTTAACTGCTTCGGGAATTTCCCGGATTTGTGCATTCCCTTTTAATGCAAACCCGCAACCTGCTATCCCGATTGCAACAATCAATATAAACTTGTTAACCTGCATACAATTTTTTTTAACATTTATTCCCGGTCTGCCGGTTTAACACCGCCTGACCGGTCCCTCAAAATTACATGAACCGTGGTGCCTTTTCCCTCTTCACTCTCAATTTCCAACTTCCCATCTTGTTTCTCAAGAAGTTGTCTGCTAACCAAAAGACCTATTCCCGTACCGGCCTCCTTAAGTGTTCCGGGTGTACTCTTCAGAGGATTGCCCTTTTTGAACTGTTTTTGTTTCTCAAGTGACATGCCAATTCCATTGTCTTTTATGGAAATGCAGGTTTTATTCCGGTCTTTTTTCCCCGAAATAGCAATATTACCTCCTTTAGGGGTAAATTTAATCGCATTGGTCAAAATATTTCTAAACACCAACTTGAGCATCTCCCGATCAGAATTAGCACTCAGGGAATCAGGTACCCGGTCAAAAAACGTTATGTCTTTAAGTTTAGTATCCGGGCGTAACATGTTTTGTACTTCTTTTATAACAGGAAGCACTTCAATATTTTCCGGGCGCAACTTCCAGCCCTCCAATTGTGAGGCCGCCCAATGCAATATATTATCCATCATAATACGAGTGTGGCGAAGGTGCAACTGCAATTCTCCGGCAACCTCCTGAATAACTTCATTACTTAATTTACCCCTGGTAAGCATCCCTAAATAGAATATCAAAGGCTGCAAAGGGCTTCTCAAGTCATGAGATATAATTGAAAAAAGACGGTTTTTTACATTATTGACCTCCTGCAACTCTTCTTTTTGTATTAAAATCTGCCGGTTCTTGTTTCTCAATAACCTGTTTATTTTCTTCCGTTTACGGTTGGTCAAATACAAGAGTACCACCACGGCCATTAAAAGAATAGCACCTAAAATAGCGGTTGTATTGATTATATTCTTTTGCCGGAGTTCAATTTTTTGCTTGGCCAGAAGGCTTTCTTTTTTATCGACTTCGTAACGAATCCGAAGTGCAGAAAACCGGGCTTCTTCCTGCCGGTCTCGAATGGAGTCCGTCATCATCCGGCTTTTCTTATACCAGCTGAGGGCGGAAGCATACTCTTTTTTTGCTTCAAAGTAGCGACTAAAATTGTTGTACAAATCTTCGTTTATACGCTTGCTCCGTACAATGGGTCCCAGGAGAAGAGCAGAATCAAGCCCAGCCTTTGCTTCAGGGAATCTCCCCATCGCAGTTAGCAGAGAGCCCAGGTTGCTATACCAAACTTGTATGGAAAAAGTATCAGCAGAAAGCATGATCGGTGTTTTTGCCTTTAACATATAACCGAGCGCCCGCTCATAATGCTTTTGTCGCTTCTGGTTCAAGGCCAGGTTGGTAAAAGTATTAGCAGAATCCATCGCTGTACCCACGCCATTAGCCAGGTACCTTAAATTTTGCCGGTTGAAGCGAAAGGCGCTGTCCAGGTGACCGGTTTGATCCATGACCATGGCTTTGTTCCCCATAGAATAAGCAGCAAATAGAGAGTCCTTTTCTATTAAAGCTTTTCTCAAGGCCTTGTTGTACCAGGATAAAGCTTCATCATATTCCTCCTTGTTATCATACAAATTCCCGATAAGGAGATAAAACCGCATAACTCGTTTCACATTGTTAATTTCTTCAGCGGTTTTCAATCCCTGCTGATAATATTGCAAAGCCTTTGAATAATCCGCCCAGTCTGCCATTTGATTCCCCAAATACGTATTGGCAGTCAGGAATCCTCTTTTATACTTTATTTCCCGGGAAATATGGAGTGCCGTTAAGGCATTGGCATAAGCCCTTTTGGCATTTGTATATCTATTTGCTACTGCATCGTTTAACAGGGAATCTACCACTGTAGAATCAGCAATCCCTTCTTTTAAGTCAAGCGTTAAGTTTCCCTCTAATTCCTGTGCAAAAGAACAAACGCCCTGTATGACAAAGAATAAAAAAATAAAAACTGTTTTCACTAATTTTAGGTATTTCATTTTCATGAATTCTTCAAAAATCGGGGGATTGGCTGTGCAAATTCATCCAGCACGAATATAAGGACTTCACATAAAAAGCCATGTTTTAATTTTATATTTGCAGGTTTTAGATAAGAAATTAGCTGTGCATCCATGGAATATAACTTCAGAGCAATAGAGAAGAAATGGCAAAGAACCTGGGAAGAGGAAAAAGCCTATCAGGTCAGCAACAAAAGTGAAAAACCCAAATATTATGTACTCGACATGTTTCCCTATCCTTCCGGAGCCGGGTTGCATGTAGGCCATCCCCTGGGCTATATTGCTTCCGATATCTTTGCCCGTTATAAACGGCTACAGGGTTATAACGTACTGCACCCCATGGGGTTTGATGCTTTTGGTCTCCCGGCTGAGCAGTATGCCATTGAAACCGGTCAGCATCCGGCAGAAACCACCGAAAAAAATATTGCCTCCTTCAGAAAACAGATGGACAACATCGGATTTTGTTTTGACTGGAGCCGGGAAGTGCGTACTTCAGACCCCAAATATTATCGCTGGACCCAATGGATATTTCTACAGTTATTTCATAGCTGGTACGACCGAAAGGCGAAAAAAGCACGATCGATTGAATCCCTGATTCAAATTTTTGAAAAGGAAGGCAATAAAAATCATGTCTGCCCGGGAAACGAATCTGCCGAATTTACAGCTAATGAATGGAAGACCTTTAGCGAAAAACAGCAGCAGGATATTTTGATGAATTACCGGCTGGCCTATTCCGGCAATGGGGAAGTAAACTGGTGCGAGGCGCTTGGCACCGTATTGGCCAACGATGAAGTAGTTAACGGAGTAAGTGAAAGAGGGGGTTATCCGGTAGTAAAAAAAAGGCTGCGGCAGTGGTACCTGCGTATTACTGAATATGCAGACCGGCTGTTGGAGGGGTTGCAGCAGGTGGCGTTCAGCCATGCCATGAAGGAAATGCAATCCAACTGGATTGGAAAATCAGAAGGGGTCAACGTTAACTTTAAAGTAAAAGGAAAACCTGCTTTACCCCCGATAGTTGTTTATACCACCAGGCCAGACACCATATTTGGAGTAGATTTTATGGTGCTTGCACCCGAAAGCGAGCTGGTAGAGTCCGTCAAAACGACAGCGCAGGCTCAGGCAGTAAGCGATTATGTGGCCTACGTAAAAAGCCGTAGCGAACGGGAGCGAATGTCGGAAAAAAGAATTACCGGCTGCTTTACCGGTTCTTATGTTCTTCATCCATTAACCGGTAAGGAAATTCCAATATGGATTTCTGAATACGTGCTGGCCGGATATGGAACCGGTGCAGTCATGGCCGTTCCCTGTGGAGACGAACGAGACCATCGTTTTGCCAAACATTTTAATATTCCCATAACTAATATTATAGGGGAGGCTTATAATGGAGAAGAAGCTAACCCCACCAAAGAAGCTGTTTTACAAAATAGTGATTTCCTGAATGGTAAGAAGATGGCGGATGCTATCCCCGTTATTATTGACAGATTAAAAGCAGAAGGAATTGGCAGGAAGAAAACAAACTATAAAATGCGGGATGCTTCGTTTAGTCGCCAACGTTATTGGGGAGAACCGTTTCCGATTGTATGGGAAAACGGCATCGCGAAACCTTTGGATGAAAAAGAATTACCGCTGGAACTTCCACATGTGGATAAATATGCCGCCGGGCCGGAAGGGAAAGGGCCACTGGCCAATATTCCGGAATGGGTATATCAGTTCTCAGGGGAAGACAACAAGGGTGCGTTAGAAACCAATACCATGCCTGGCTACGCAGGTTCCTCCTGGTACTTTCTCCGTTATATGGATCCACACAACGACCGGGAATTTGCTTCCCGAAAAGCTACCGATTACTGGAGACAGGTAGATGTGTACGTGGGGGGAACAGAACATGCCGTGGGCCATCTTTTATATTCCCGCCTGTGGACAAAAGTACTTTATGATTTGGGATATATCGGATTTGATGAACCCTATAAGAAGTTGATCAACCAGGGAAAAATTACCGGGGACTCCCGCCTGGTTTATCGCATTCGTGGCACTCATACCTTTGTTTCCGAAGGGTTAAAAGATAAATACCAAACCGACCCATTACATGTAGATGTTAATATAGTGAACGGTTTTGAATTGGATACGGAGGCTTTCAAAGGTTGGAAACCGGAATATAAGGACGCTGAATTTGTATTAGAAGGGGGCAAATATCTTTGCGGAACAGCTATTGAAAAAATGAGTAAATCACTTTTCAATACAGTTAACCCGGATGCCGTGGTAGCGCAATACGGAGCCGATACTTTCCGCATGTATGAAATGTTCCTGGGGCCGATAGAGCAATCCAAGCCCTGGGATACGAAAGGGATTGAAGGCGTTTCCCGTTTTTTAAAGAAGTTATGGAGGCTGTTTTATGAAGAAGATAAATGGTTGCTAACCAATGACACTCCCGAAGAAAAAGAACTTCGTATCCTGCATAAAACCATAAAAAAGATAACGGAAGATACGGAAAGTTTTTCCTTCAATACAGCAGTCAGCCAGTTTATGATTTGTGTAAATGAATTGACTGCCGTTAATTGTCATAAGAAAGCAATCCTGGAGCCCTTATTAATTTTGCTAACCCCTTACGCCCCGCATGTTTGTGAAGAACTGTGGCATCGGGCAGGGCACAAGACCTCTGTCTTAGACGCCGCTTATCCGCAGTATGAAGAAAAACAACTCAGAGAATCCACGATCCATTATCCGGTAGCCATCAATGGTAAAACCCGTACCGAATTGACTATTGACGCAAATGCAGAGAAAGCGGATATAGAAAACCAAGTGCTGAAAAATGAGATTGTCCAAAAATGGATGAACGGTAAACCCCTGAGAAAAATGATCATCGTGAAAGGAAGGATGATTAACGTGGTAGTATAAATAGATAGAAAATCTTACCTGTCTGTAAGATTTTTATTCGTCATCCACCTTCTTGCTTATTTTCACCTTCCACTCCACAGGGCCTGATTCCAGGTACTCCCATTTAAAGGGCTCGTCATTTTCGGCTTCCATTTGATAATAAAGGGGCTTGGGGTCATGGTCGTTAATAAATACGAATGATTCTCCCCGCTTTAGCTTATCAAAGGTGTCAAAAACCATTTCATGACGTTTGGCCGGAGGAAAAGGGCGCAAATCGAAATTTTCGACAATGGACTCATCTTCCATATCCGGATCGCCTTCTTTCTTTTTGGTAATATGGGCTATTACCTCGCCGGGTACCTGCTTCTTATAGTTCCAGCTGAACTTGCCATCAAACTTTTTATCAAAAATAGTCTTGATCTCAGTGGGATAGCCGTCAGAGATGAGCTCCATGGTATCCCCTTCCCGCATCATGCCATAACGGTGAAATACAGCGTATCTCCAGTCTTTTTTTTCTGTTTTGCGCAAATCCATCAATGTGGAAGCACCTTCAAATTCACGGCCTTTAGACTCTTCCGTACGGGTAACTTTCACTTTCCATTCCCGGCCACCCCGCTTCAGATATTCCCAACCTACTACATCTCCGTGGATGGATTTAAACTCATAATACAGAGGTTTGGGGTCGTGATCATTCGTAAATATAAAACTTTCTCCTGCCGGTAATTCCCGAAACATTTTATTCAGCATTTCGTGGCGTTTTATAGGTACCAGCGGCCTTACATCGTGTTCTTCTATTGTTTTCATTTCTGTTGTCTATTCAACTTTCTTTCTCTACTAACCGGAAGCCGTTTCCATGGATATTCACAATTTCAACCAAAGGATCGGGACGCAAATATTTTCTAAGCTTCGCAATATATACATCCATGCTCCTGCCATTGAAATAGGTATCGCTGCCCCAGATTTTTTTAAGGGCGAGCTCACGGGGCAACAAGTCATTTTTATGTTCGCACAACATACGTAGCAATTCATTTTCCTTTGGAGACAGGGTTTGTGTTTTCTCGCCTGACGAAAGAGTACGAAGACGTGCGTTGAAATGAAATCCGCCCAGATCAAATTCTACCTGTTCCTCTTCCTTGTGGTTGAGTTCCTGATTCCGTTTGAGGATGGCCTTGATCTTCAGGAGCAGTAATTCACTGTCGAAAGGTTTGGTAATGTAATCATCGGCTCCCAGCTTGTACCCCTGGATAATATCATCCTTCATGCTTTTGGCAGAAATAAAGAAAAGAGGGATTTCAGGATCCACATCACGAATTTCTTCAGCCAGCGTGAAACCATCCATGTTAGGCATCATAATATCCAGCAGGCAAAGGTCAAATTTCTCCCTGCGGAAAGCAGCCAGCGCTAAAATTCCATCCCGGCACAATTCCACTTCAAAATCATTCAGTTCCAGATAGTTTTTTAAAACCAATCCCAGGTTGGAGTCATCTTCTGCTAATAATATTTTTGCACTGTGTTGTTCTTCCATTTTATCCAAATTTCACTACAAACCTACGTTAAAAGAAGCAATACGCAAAGATTTTTAAAACCCCCTGTTTACAACACGTTTATTTTTATCTTTCATGTTTGGTAATTTATGGATATCTAAACGGCCCCAAATGAAAATATTAAAATAAAATTTACTATGAAGGGATAAATTATGTAACCAACAAGAAAGGGCAAAAAACGGCCGTACAGATTTCTATCCGAAAGTGGGAGACCATGCAAAAGGAATTAAAAAGTTGCAATTACTGGAAGAACTGAAACAGGCATTCTATGAAATGAAGGAACATGAAAAAGGGAAGTTTAAGACACCTACCACACATACAATTATTAGCACAACTATAATCGGATGGAGTTCATTTATCTGCCTGTATTTATAAAGCGGTTGGTTAACAAATGCAGGACTATCCATGATATATAAAATAAGGGTTTCAACAAAAATGCTGAAACCCTTTACTGTATTGGGCTCCTGCTGTAGGACTTGAACCTACGACCCTCTGATTAACAGTCAGATGCTCTAACCAACTGAGCTAAGCAGGAATTTCCCTAAAAGGGTTGCAAAAATACATCTTTTTTTATTTCAGCCAAATTGATTTTCCACTTTCCAAGAAGAGAAAAAATCAATTTATCTGGAACTCATTCTAACGATGGGTACAATTATTTCTTCCAGCGAGATACCACCATGCTGAAAGGTGTCATGGTAATAATTCGCGTAATGATTATAGTTGTTCGGATAGCAAAGATAACCATCTTCTTTAGCAAAAATATAGGAGGAATTTACATTTGGCCGTGGCAATCCCCCTTCATTCGGATTGCGAAAAGCCAACACATCATCGGGGTTGTAATTGAGGTTCCGCCCGTGTTTATAGCGCAGATTTGTAGTTGTCTGCCTGTCTCCTATTACCTTACAGGGCTTTTTCACCCTCACACTTCCATGGTCTGTAGCAAGGATCAGACGAATATCCTTCTCCGCCAGTATGCTCAACGCCTGGTATAGTGGACTGTGCCTGAACCAGCTTTTGGTGATGGAACGATACGAGGTTTCATCGGAAGCCAGCTCTTTAAGTACCTCCATCTCTGTGCGGGCATGACTCATCATATCCACAAAATTATAAACGATCACGTTCAGATCATATTCCAACATGTTATGAATATTATTCACCATGTTTTGGCCATCCTGGTGGTTGGTAATTTTAGTATAAGAATAACGAATGTCTTTCATCCGCAACCTTTTCAGTTGGGAACCCAGAAATTCCTCCTCATGCAGGTTTTTCCCACCCTGCTCATCATCATTTTTCCATTGAAGTGGATACCTTTTTTCAATCTCCAGGGGCAATAGTCCGGCAAAGATGGCATTCCTGCTGTATTGGGTGGAGGTAGGTAAAATGCTATAAAAAGTATCTTCTTCCAGTACGCGGAACCGTTCGCCAAAGATAGGCTCAATGGCTTTCCACTGGTCAAATCTCAGGTTGTCAATCAGCACCATAAAAAGGGGATTGCCTTTTTCAATATGGGGGGCTATTTTGTATTGAAACACCGTGTGCGACATGATAGGCGCTTCCGGGGTCTTGGGATGAACCCAATTAAGGTAATTCTTACTCACGTACTTGGCAAACTCGGTATTAGCCTCGGCCTTCTGCGTAGTAAACACCTCCTGCATCTCGGGACTGTTGCTTTTCGCCATCTCCATCTCCCAGAAAACCAGCTTTTTATAGGTGTTCATCCATTCGTTATAATCCTGGTTGGAGCTAAGGGTCATGAATAAATTCCTGAAATCCTGTTGATAGGCGGTAGTGGTTTTTTCTGCCACCAATCGTTTGTTATCTATAATTTTCTTCAGGCTCATCAAAACCTGATTGGGGTTTACCGGTTTTATGAGATAATCCGTTATCTGAGAACCGATGGCATCTTCCATCAGGTCTTCCTCCTCATTTTTTGTGACCATAATAATTGGGGTCTGGGGGCTGATCTCCCGTATTTGTCCCAAGGTTTCGAGGCCCGTCATCCCGGGCATACTTTCATCCAGTAAAATGGCATCCACGAGGTTTTCCTTCAGATGCTCAATAGCATCATACCCGTTGCTTAACGCGGAAACTTCGTATCCTTTGTTTTCCAAAAACAGGATTTGAGATTTGAGGGAATCTATTTCATCATCTACCCATAAAATGCTGGTATTGCTACTCATATCGTTGACTTATTTTATTCAAAATTACCGAATTCTGCCAGTCTATTGTAGCTTTGCAGCAGAATACGGTTGAATTTAACTTTTTCTTAGAGTACTGGTTTTCTATGTATCAAAGTAAACGAAAGATCATCAACGATCCCGTCTATGGCTTTATTACCATTGATGATCCTCTGGTGTTTAAGATACTCCAGCATCCATATTATCAAAGACTACGCCGTATTTTGCAAATGGCGCTGGCTCACCTGGTTTACCCCGGGGCCATGCATACCCGGCTTTCTCATTCTCTGGGCGCTTATCACCTGATGCGGCTGGCTTTGCAGGAATTATGTGATAAAGGTGTTAAAATTACACCAGAGGAGAAATCGGCGGCGTATGTAGCTATTCTTTTGCATGATATCGGGCACGGTCCTTATTCTCACACCCTGGAAAATCTCATTGCCAGGGGGCTTTCACATGAGAATATTTCAGAACTCATTATGCAAAAGCTAAATGAGGAATTGGGAGGCGCGCTTAGTCTGGCTATCCGTATTTTTAAGGGGGAATATCATAAGAAATTTTTGCATCAATTGGTTTCGGGACAGTTGGATGTGGACCGGATGGACTATCTGAGCCGGGACAGTTTTTATACCGGTGTGTATGAGGGCGTCATTGGTTATGATCGCATTATCAAGATGCTCACCGTGCACGACGGAGAACTGATGGTGGAAGAAAAAGGTATCCATTCCATTGAGAAATTTATTGTGGCCCGAAGGCTGATGTATTGGCAGGTTTACCTGCACAAAACCGTCCTCAGCGCAGAAAATCTCCTGATCAACATCCTGAAACGGGCAAAAGAACTCTTTATGAAAGGAGAAAATTTATTTGCCTCCCCCTCTTTGGCATTTTTTATGCTAAAGAAAATTAACCGGGCTACTTTCATAGAAGATCCTATTTATCTGGAACATTTTTGCCGGTTAGATGATTATGATATACTTTCGGCTGTAAAAGTCTGGGCAGGGCATCGGGATAAGATTTTGTCAACGCTTTGTACATGGCTCATTAACCGGAATCTGTATCGCCTTACTCTAAGTGGGCAGCCCGTAAGCAGCGCGGATTTTGAAAAATTGGAAAAGCAGGTGGCTAATAAATGGCGCCTGTCAAAGGAAGAAGTAAAATATTTTGTATTCCACGGTATGGCTACTAATAAAACGTATGATATTAACAATGAAGAAATTAACATCCTTTTTAAAGATGGCTCCGTACGGGATATCTCTTTGGTTGAAAATGCACTAATTAACAATACAGTACTGATACCCATAAAAAAATTTTACATTTGTCGCCCAAAAGGAGATTAATAAGATTATTCATTGGCTGGTCCGGTTCCTAAGCCGCTGGTCTTAAATAAATGTTTATGCAGTTTAGCGCTTCTCAAATTGCCACTTTGCTAAATGGAAAACTGGAAGGAGATCCTGGCGTGCAGGTTCATGATATTGCAAAAATCGAGCAGGCAGATGAAGGAACTTTAAGTTTTATTGCCAACCCAAAATACGAGCCTTTCCTTTACACAACCCGCGCCAGCGTTATTATTATTAACGAAGGTTTACAAATTGAAAAACCAATATCGGCTACCCTCATACGGGTAAAAGACGCCTATGCCGGCTTTGCCCTCCTCCTGGAAAAATACAATCAGCTTATAAATGAACAAAAAGTTGCCAAAACAGGAGTTCATCCGCTCTCTTACGTCTCTGAAACCGCTACCCTGGGAGAAGATGTGTACGTAGGGCCGTTTGCTTATGTAGGAGAAAAGGTAACGATAGGTTCGCACAGCAAGATTTTTCCGGGAGTCTATTTAGGGGATAATGTGAAAATCGGTAACAACACCATTTTACATGCAGGCGTAAAAATATATTTCGACTGCCTGGTGGGTAACAACACCATTATTCACGCCGGAACTGTTATTGGGAGCGATGGATTTGGGTTTGCTCCTCAGGAAGAAGGAAATTACAAAAAGATTCCCCAGATAGGCAATGTCAGGATTGAAGACAATGTAGAAATAGGAGCCAATACTTCGATAGACCGGGCCACGATCGGCTCCACGGTAATCAACAAAGGAGTAAAATTAGACAACCTGATTCAGATCGCCCACAATGTCCAGATCGGAAGCCACACAGTTGTTGCAGCCCAGGCAGGAATATCCGGAAGCACCAAGATCGGAAAAAATTGTATGTTTGGAGGTCAGGCCGGGATTGTCGGGCATTTGAACATTGCCGATGGAACACGCATAAATGCACAGAGTGGTGTCAGCAAATCTATCAACAAACCCAATACAGCCGTTACCGGTACCCCGGCTTATGATTACAAGAGCTCATTGAGAAGTCAGGCAATTTTCAGAAATTTGCCCGAGCTAGAGAAAAGAGTCCAGGAACTGGAAGATTTGGTTAAACAACTTTTGACTGAAAAGGAACAAATATAGTCTTAGGGAGAAACTTGTTTAAATATGAATAATAATGACATTCGGTATCAGCATACCCTTAAGTCTGAAGTAAATATTTCCGGAGTAGGCCTCCATACGGGGGTAACTTCCAGCATCACCCTAAAGCCCGCCACCCCTGGTTTTGGGATCAAATTTCAAAGAATTGATCTCCCCAATCAGCCCATGGTAAAGGCTGATGTGGACTATGTGGTAGATACCTCACGGGGAACTTCTCTCGAACAAAACGGTGCACGCGTAGGAACGGTTGAGCACCTGCTGGCTGCCCTTGTAGGCATGGAGGTGGACAATGTGCTCATTGCAATTGACGCCCCCGAAGTGCCCATAATGGATGGGAGTTCTCTTCCTTTTATTGAAATGATCGAGAAAGTCGGAGTACAAAAACAAGACGTCAAGAAAGTTTTTTATACGATTGAAGATAATATTGATTTTCATGACAAGGAAAAGCGGGTGGATATGGTGGCGCTTCCTGCCAATGAATTCAAGGTTACTACGTTGATTGATTTCAACTCTCCGGTATTGGGTACCCAGCATGCCGCTTTAAAAGACTTGGGAGATTTCAAAAAAGACATTGCCTCCTGCCGAACCTTCGTTTTTCTTCACGAACTGGAATACCTGCTAAAGCATAACCTGATCAAAGGAGGAGACTTGAACAATGCCATCGTTGTAGTGGACAAGGAAGTAACCGAGGAACAGCTTAAACACCTGGCCACGGCCTTCAAAAGAAAAAATATCTCCGTGAAGCAGGAGGGAATCGGTATCCTAAATAACATTAAGCTGCGTTTTCCCAATGAGCCTGCCCGTCATAAACTATTAGACATTGTAGGTGACCTGGCCCTGATCGGGTATCCGATAAAAGCCCACATTATTGCCAATCGACCCGGCCATTCCTCCAACGTAGCTTTTGCAAAAAAAATCAAGCAATATATTCGCAAAAACCGCCGCGCTAAGGATGTCCCATTGTACAATCCCAATCATCCTCCTCTGTACGACACCAGCCGGATTGAACAATCACTGCCGCATCGCTTTCCCTTTTTACTGGTCGATAAAATCATTGAACTGAGTAACTCCCATGTGGTAGGGGTCAAAAATGTTACTTTCAATGAATATTTCTTTCAGGGGCACTTTCCGGGCAATCCAATCATGCCGGGCGTGCTGCAAATAGAAGCTCTGGCGCAGGCCGGTGGCATACTGGCTCTAAACACCTACCAGGATCCGGAAAATTATGACACTTATTTCTTGAAAATAGATAATTGTAAATTCAAGCGGAAGATTGTTCCCGGAGATACCATGATCTTAAAAATGGAATTGTTAAGCCCCATTCGCCGGGGGATTTGTGAAATGAGGGGCACCGTGTTTGTAGGAAATAATGTATGTACCGAAGCCGACCTCGTAGCACAACTTGTGAACAAAGAATTTAGAGAAAAATGATTCAACCCCTGACCTACATACATCCAGACGCAAAGCTTGGGCCCAATGTTAAAATTGACCCGTTTACCGTTATCCATAAAAATGTGGAAATCGGGGAAAATACCTGGGTAGGTTCTAATGTTACCATCATGGAAGGCGCCAGGATCGGTAAAAATTGCCGCATTTTCCCAGGCGCTGTTCTTGCCGCCATCCCGCAGGACTTAAAATTTGCCGGAGAAGAAACGGAGGTGATCATCGGGGACCACAGCACCATACGTGAATTTGTAACCATCCACCGGGGCACCAAAGATAAATGGAAGACCGTCATTGGCGAACATTGTCTGATTATGGCCTACAGTCATATTGCACATGACTGCATCGTGGGCAACCGCTGTATATTGTCTAATAACACCACCCTGGCAGGGCATATAACCGTGGGAGATTATGCGGTATTGGGCGGCCTGACTGCCGTTCACCAATTTTGCCGGATAGGCGCCCATGCTTTTGTTACCGGCGGTACCCTCGTACGAAAAGATATCCCCCCTTACGTAAAAGCAGCCCGGGAACCCCTTTCTTACGTAGGTGTAAATTCAGTGGGCCTGAAGCGCCGGGGCTATACGCTTGAGCAAATTAACCACATCATGGATATTTACCGTATCCTGTATGTTCGCGGTTACAGCGTTTCTCACGCCATGAACATTATTGAAACGGAAATCCCGGCCTCCGATGAGCGCGATGAGGTACTCACTTTCATCCGCGAGTCCAACCGGGGCATCATGAAAGGTTACACACGCAGGTCCAATGAAATTATCTCTTAACCAAATCGGCAAGCGTTACAACTACGAATGGATATTCAGAAATTTAACGGCTACTCTTGAATCCGGAAACCAATATGCTATCCTCGGGCCCAATGGCTCTGGCAAATCCACTCTGTTACAAATTATAGCCGGCAGCCTCTCTTTCTCGGAAGGCGCCCTGGAATATTCACATAAAGACAACTTTTTGAGGCCGGAAAATGTTTTTCAATACATTAGTCTGGCAGCGCCTTATCTGGAACTGGTGGAGGCTTTCACGCTAAAAGAATTATTTCAGTTCCATGTCCGGTTCAAACCATTTTTCAAGGGCTTGTCTTTTAAAGATATAGCCGAAGCGGTCCACCTGGAAGGGGCTCTCAATAAGCAGATCAGGTATTACTCTAGCGGGATGAAACAGCGGGCCAAACTGGCACAGGCCTTTTTCTCAGATGTACCGGTCTTATTGCTGGACGAGCCTTGTACAAACCTGGATGAAGAAGGCTTTGCGGTTTATCATCAGTTGCTGAAAAAACGGGCCGGAGACCGGCTGGTGGTTATTAGTTCCAACAGCCCAATGGAATATGAAGGATGCCAGAAATTTATAAGAATAACGGATTTTAAATAAGATGCTGTTAGGAAGGCTTAAAGTAGGCGAGGACAAGAAAAACAAAGCGACAGGGGGAGCCGTACTTCCCATATTATTATCTTTAAGTGTTGCTCATTTTCTGAACGATGCCCTACAAATGGTAATTCCGGCTATTTACCCTTTGTTGAAAACCGACTTTCATCTTAGTTTTACTCAAATAGGACTGATTACCTTTGTAAATCAACTTATGGCTTCGCTCCTGCAGCCGGTTGTTGGAAACTATACAGATAAAAAACCACAGCCTTATTCTCTGGCTATAGGCATGGGATTTACGCTTATCGGGTTGCTTAGCCTGGCCTATTCGAGTTCTTTTCTGATGGTACTCATATCAGTCATGCTGGTGGGTGTCGGGTCCTCCGTTTTTCACCCCGAATCCTCTCGTATGGCCCGGTATGCCTCTGGTGGCAAAGCCGGTACAGCCCAATCTATTTTTCAGGTAGGGGGCAACACGGGAACCGCTATAGGACCTCTGATGGCAGCGGCAATTATTGTCCCTTTTGGTCAACATTATATTGTTTCCTTTTGTCTTTTAGCCCTGATCGCCATCTTCATTTTATGGAAGGTTGGCGATTGGTTCAAAAAGCAGAATTTTCACCGGAAAAAGTCCGTTAACCTGGGGATGGAAAATATTCTGCACATCTCCAGGCAAAAAACAATACTGGCAGTAGGCATCCTGCTGGTTTTAATTTTTTCCAAGTTTTTCTACCTCGCTGCCATGAAAAATTATCTCACTTTTTACATGATTGATCATTTTGGTGTATCTGTTCAAAGCTCGCAGATTTACCTCTTTGTGTTCCTGTTTGCTGTGGCAGCCGGTACCATGATCGGAGGGCCATTGGGAGATAAGTACGGACGGAAAAACGTCATCTGGGTTTCCATTCTGGGGGTAGCGCCATTTACGCTTCTGTTACCCTATGTAAGCCTGTTCTGGACTGTGATCCTAACGGTTTTAATCGGAATTATTCTTTCTTCTGCCTTCCCTGCCATTATCGTTTATGGCCAGGAACTGCTCCCGGGTAAGCTGGGTATGGTCTCGGGACTATTTTTTGGACTGGCTTTCGGGATGGGAGCGGTAGGTTCCGCTGTGCTGGGCATCCTGGCGGACAAAACAAGTGTTTATTTCATGTTTATAGTATGCTCTTTCCTGCCTTTATTAGGATTGGTGACGGGTTTTCTTCCAAATATTGAAGCAGCTGGAAAAAGGCTGAGGATCAGAAAAGAAAAAAAAGATCAACATTGAAACGAAATTGGATTGTGATGGTATTAATATTTATCTTACTTTTAACTCCTAAATCTTTCTTATGAGTGAAAACAGTTCTTTTCTCGGCAAGGATTATTTACCTGCTGATCCACCGACCGGAGATGAAAAAACGCTGGGCTTGCTGGCTCACCTGATCACCTTCTTAAGCACCTTTATTGGCCCATTAGTCATTTATCTTCTTAAAAAAGATGATTCTGTTTTTGTTTCCACTCATGCTAAAGAATCCCTGAATTTTCAAATTACCATGCTGCTCGTCACCATTCTCCTGATCATCAGTGTAGTGGGTATATTCTTGTTATGGCTTTTGGGGATTATCGTGTTGATACTGGTGATTGTAGCTACGATAAGAGCTTCCGAAGGAAAGCTGTACCGCTATCCACTTACCATACGGTTCATAAAATAGAGTTTGCGAAATATTTATGCGAATGAGTCGTTCCGTCTTTGTGCGTATGAGCATGCGTGTGCATAGTAACTGCATATTTCTCTTCCAGACGACCAAACTTCCAGATGGAAATAGAAATCACCGAGGACACTAAATAGGGGGGCCGGGAGTAAATGAAAATTAATAATTTATATCCTACCTTTGCCG
>CAYRBD010000008.1:0-25223 GCA_964422465.1 uncultured Chitinophagaceae bacterium | reverse complement strand
AAATAGGGGGGCCGGGAGTAAATGAAAATTAATAATTTATATCCTACCTTTGCCGGTCAGTACTTTAAATATAAATTTCGTTTGTGAGATCAGCCAAACTGAAAAAGGTTTCTGCTGCCGGGTTACTTGTAGCTCTGGGAATTGTCTTTGGGGATTTGGGAACTTCTCCCTTATATACTTTTGATGCTATTGCACGTGGAAAACCTATCACACAATTACTGATTATTGGCGGCGCTTCTTGTATCATCTGGACATTGACGATGCAAACCACTGTAAAGTACGTGCTTATTGCCATGCGTGCCGATAACAATGGAGAAGGCGGTATTTTCTCTCTCTACGCTCTGATACGACGATATGCAAAGAAAGCCGCGATTATCGCGATGGTCGGTGGCGCAGCCATGCTCGCCAATGGACTACTCACCCCACCTATTACCATTACTTCTGCAATAGAAGGGCTGAACCTTCCCCATAACCTCACGGTAAAGATCGTCCTGATCATTATTGTACTGTTGTTTGCCGTACAGCAATTCGGAGCTAATTTTATAGGTAAATATTTCGGGCCCATTATGTTTATCTGGTTTACCATGATGGCGGTGATGGGCTTGTCTCACATCTCTGATAACTGGGCCGTATTTAAAGCTTTTAACCCTTATTATGCCATCAAGTTGCTGGCGACTTATCCGAAAGGTTTCCTTATTCTGGCGGCGGTCTTCCTGTGTACCACCGGGGCGGAGGCCCTGTATGCCGATATCGGCCATTGTGGCAGAGAGAACATTCGTATTTCCTGGATTTATGTGAAAGTCTGTCTCATTTTAAGCTACCTCGGGCAGAGTGCCTGGGCACTGCAATATGAAGGTCAAATCATTCCCCCGGATGTTAAGATATTTTTTGCCATCATGCCCGCCTGGTTTGTGCCTATAGGCATTGTCATTGCTACGATGGCAGCCATTATCGCCAGCCAGGCCATGATTTCAGGCTCCTTTACCCTTATTAGTGAAGCCATTAAATTGAACCTCTGGCCGAAGATGAAAATAAATTATCCCACAGAGGAAAAAGGACAACTTTATATCCCGGGGATCAATCTGCTACTGGCTGTAGGTTGTATTGCCGTTGTGCTTTTCTTCGGCGGCGAATCCAAAAATATGGAGGCCGCTTACGGGCTGGCTATCACGATCACCATGATCATGACCACCTTCATGCTGATTGACTACCTTCTCCTCCAAAGGGTAAACAAGATATGGGTGGCGGTATTTCTGCTCGTTTACCTGACCATAGAGTTCTCCTTCCTTTTTGCAAACATCTATTTTTTCCCGCAGGGAGGGTATGTCACCGTAATTATCGGGTTTATCCTGTTTCTCATAAATTATGTCTGGTTTAAGGCGCGGAAAATACAGAACCGGTATGTAGAATTTGTAAAAATTCAAGATCACCTCCCACAGCTACAGGAAATCAGCACAGATACGAGCATCTCTAAATATTCCACTCATCTGATCTACCTCACCAGCGCCAATAACCCCAAGGAAATAGAGCAAAAGATCATTTATTCGATCTTTAATAAAAAACCAAAACGTGCGGACATCTACTGGCTTATACATGTTGACGTACTGGATGAGCCTTATCGTTGTGATTATATTGTAAATACCATTATTCCCAACGAGGTTATCCGGATAGAATTCCGGCTGGGTTTTCGGGTGGAGCAACGGATCAATCTGATGTTCAGGAGAGTGGTTGAGGATATGGTAAAGCGGAAAGAAGTAAATATTATCAGCCGTTACGAATCTTTGAGTAAAAACAACATTGCGGGGGATTTCCGGTTTATCGTTATGTCTAAATTCCTTTCCCATGATAATGACCTCCCCCTGAGGGAGCGACTGATCATGAGGGGGTATTTTTATTTGAAAAAGATCAGTCTTTCGGAGGAACGTGGCTTTGGACTGGACTCCAGTTTTGTAACCATTGAAAAATTTCCGCTGGTTATTCAACCGGTTACCAATCTGAAGTTGCGGCGGGTATATGAATAACGTCAATGAAGCAACTGGCAGCCATACTAATCCTTTTATGGGTCCCGCTATGGGCGCTGGGACAGTATCGTCCCGATAAAATCTCCTCAAAAGCCCAAAAATGGTACAATCAGGCACAAACAACGCTTCGATACGGCACCAGGCAGGCACAGGATGAGGCGCTCTCTCTATTGCAAAAAGCGGTAAAAAAAGCCCCGGAATACCTGGATGCATATGCTCTGATGGGAAGTATATACGCCAAAAGGAGAGCCTACGACCAGGCCGTCCAATATTTTGACATTGCAAATAAAATTGACAGCAGTTTCTTATTACCCGGCTATTATACCTACGCCCGGGCAGAAGCGGGACAAGGGCACTTTTCCAGAGCTTTACAACTCATGGACCTTTATCTTCAGGAAAGCCACCTCTCAGAATTAGCCAAAGAGGAGGCCCTTAGTTGGAAAAAACATTTTGAATTTGGCCTCAAAAGCTCGAAAAAAAAACATCCTTTCAGCCCCGTCAACCTTGGAGACAGCATCAATACGGCTAATTCAGAATATTTCCCCAACCTGACTATTGATAAAAAAACCCTCATCTTCACTCGCAACCTCAACGGAATACACGAACGTTTTTACATGAGCCATGCCCTGCCGGACAGCCAATGGACAGAAGCGGCGCCTTTGAACAATGAAGTATTCGGGAGAAGCGATTCAAAGTATAATAAAGGAGCTGTAACCATTTCGCAGGATGGAAGAATACTGATTTTTACCATTTGCAACCGTCCGGATGGATTGGGAAGCTGCGATATTTATTATGCCATAAAAAAAACCAAGGGCTGGAGTGAGCCTCAAAACATAGGCCCTCCGATAAACAGCCGGTATTGGGATTCGCAGCCATGCCTCTCACCAGACCAAAAGGACCTGTATTTTGTCAGTAATCGGCCGGGGGGGCTTGGAGGCAGCGATATATACGTCAGCCACCTACAGGCAGATGGCCGGTGGGGACAGCCCGAAAATCTTGGGGGTTCCATTAATACACCCAAAGACGAAAGCAGCCCTTTTATTCACGCAGATAACAAAACGCTGTACTTCGCATCCGATGGCCGCCCCGGAGTAGGAGGGGTGGATCTGTATTACGTCAGGCGAAAAGTGGACGGCTCCTGGGAAACTCCTCATAACCTGGGCTATCCCATTAACACCATTGATCATGATGGCAGCATCTTCGTAACTCCGGATGGAGAAACAGCTTACTTTGCGTCAGACCGGAAAGATTCACGCGGAAAGCTGGATATTTATAGATTTGAGTTATACCCGGCCGCCCGGCCGGTGATGACGTTATACGTCCAGGGGCATGTTTATAACAGCAAAACCAAAAAACCAATCATTGCACAACTGGAACTTACAAATTTAACAACCGGGAAACTATTGACTACCCTGACAACCGACAGCAGAGGAAATTACCTGGTAACCCTTCCGGTAGGCCAGGACTATGCTTTTAATGTTACCAAATCGGGGTTTCTTTTTTATTCTGAAAATTTCTCCCTCAAAAAGACAGGCATTAAATGGCAGCCCTACCAGCTTAATATCGGCCTGGAACCCATTGAGGCTCATGCTCGTGTAACATTGCATAATATCTTTTTCGACTTCGATCAATATAACCTGAAACCAGAATCCTATAGTGAGTTAAACAGAGTGGTGAAATTGATGGAAAAGAACCCCAGCCTCTCCATTCGGATAAATGGATACACGGACAGCCTGGGGAGCGCCAGTCATAACCTGCAGCTTTCTGAGCAGCGCGCCCAGTCAGTTGTTCACTACCTGGAAGCCAAAGGCATAGCTCCTGAACGGTTATCCGCAAAAGGATATGGCGCCTCTCATCCAGTAGCTACAAACGAAACAGAAAAAGGACGAGCTAAAAACCGGAGAACAGAAATGGAAGTAGTGAGCGGCGGTAGTAAGCAGTAGCAGCTATGCCCTGTACTTAGTCGAAGGATAAGCAGGTCTAACCCGGCAATTCTATAGTTCAACTGAAAGAGGTAATAACCTGAAGGATCGGCGGTGGTAAGCAGAAGTGCCGTGCCTACGAATGGCTTCCCGGTGAAAAGCAGTCGGATAGCCTTTGTTTTTATCCCATCCATACTGCGGAAAGTGGTCATGCAACTCCCTCATGTAGGCATCTCTGTATGTTTTGGCCAGAATACTTGCTGCTGCAATAGCCGCAAATTTTCCATCTCCTTTAACAATACATTCATGGGCAATATGAGGATAAGGCGTAAAATGATTGCCGTCAATGAGTAAAAATCCCGGTACAATTGTTAATTTAGCCACTGCGAGATGCATGGCTTTAATAGAGGCCTTAAGAATGTTAATTTTATCTATTTCATCATGGTTGACGCTGGCTACGGCATAAGCGATGGCCTTTTGTTCGATGAGCTCCTTCAGGAGATTCCGGTCGCGTTCTTTTAACTTCTTAGAGTCGTTAAGAAGCGGATGATAAAAATCCGGGGGAAGGATGACAGCCGCCGCAAATACCGGCCCTGCCAGACAACCCCTGCCGGCTTCATCACAGCCGGCTTCTACCATTCCCGCTTTAAAATAGGGGGCTAACATGGCTTAAAGGTCTGAAAAAATTTTGGAGAAAAAAAGAGTTATAATATTGGCACAGTTTTAGGAGGTACCTAACAAATATTAAGAAATAGGATAGCAGATTATGAAAGCTAATTTACATATAAAAAAGGCTGGCTGGCTGTTACTGATGGCCGGTTTATTGATGTCTTTTACCTTCACAGACCCCTTTTCTTCTGTAAAAACAGCATTGCAAAAGGGCGATGTAGCTTCTTTGTCTCAATATTTTGACAGCATGATAGAACTTTCTCTCGCCGGAAAGTCTAATTCATACAGCAAATCACAGGCTTTGGTTATTCTGAAGGATTTCTTCTCTCGCCACCAGGTTAAAGAATTTAAAATCATCCATAAAGGAAAGTCTGACAAAGGTTCCAGTTTCGGTATTGGCAACCTGGAGACCTCAAAAGGAGACTACCGGGTGACCTTCTTTTTCCGTCAAAAGGGCAAGAACATGGTGCTTCAGGAACTGCGTTTTCAGGAAAGCAATCAGTAACATGAAGTGCTTCGCTTTATACTCTTTTTCCTTTACATCTTCTCCAGGATCTGCATAAATTCAGTGCTCCAGTGTTCTACATCATAATGATCAACAATATCGTACAGCCGTTTCATCCGCAGCGTACTCTCATTTTCGTCCATGGTGAGGGCATGCAATAAACCCTCTTTCAGGTCCTTCTTATCATAAGGGTTGCAGAGGATAGCGTAAGGAAGTTCAACGGAAACCCCCGCAAATTCGGAGACAATCAACCTTCCGGTTGGGTTCTCTTTTTGTCCCTGAACGGCCACGTATTCTTTAGCCACCAGATTGAGGCCGTCCCGCAGCGGAGTAATCCAGCAAACATCAGCTAGGGCATAGTACTGAATAACTTCTTCAAACGGCACTGAGCGAAAGAAAAAGCGGATGGGGGTCCAGTCCAGGTCGGAATAACGCCCGTTAATCCTGCCTACCACCTGCTCCATTTCTCGCTGGATGGGCTTATATACTTCCATCCCCTTCGCAGCAGGGGTACAGATATTGATGAGTTCTACTTTGTCATGAAACTCCGGATAATCATTTAAAAACTGTTCAAAAGCAAGCAGTTTCTCCAGGGGACCCTTCACATAATCCAGCCTCTCGATAGAAAGGATAATGCGCTTGTCTCCTGTTTGCTTTTTTAATTCGCTGATGGCCTTCTTGGAAGACTCTTTTTCATATATTTCCTTAATATAAGGCACATTTACCCCTACGGGATTGGCCCCCAGTTTGACTCTGCCGGAGGCGGTTTCTATTTCTCTGCTCATTTCATCCACGCCCAATGCACAACTATAGGTCAGGTATCTGCCGGCACAATTTTCATGAGAAAGTACCTTCACCGGGGTATGACTACGAACAACATCTACAAAGTTTTCTACATACCGGGGAATGTGAAACCCGATATAATTACACTGCAGCAGACTGCCAATGATCTCTCTCCGCCAGGGAATGACATTAAAGATGCCGGCAGGAGGGAAGGAAGTATGGTGAAAAAATCCGATTTTTACATCAGGCCGCAATTGCCGGAGATAGGCAGGCACCATCCAGAGGTTGTATTCGTGAATCCATACAATGGCATTCTGATCGGCTTCTGCTGCTGCCTTTTCAGCAAATGCCCTGTTCACACGGCAATAATGTTCCCAATAGCTGTGGTTAAACCGGGCCTTACTGATAAAAGAAAACAATACCGGCCAGAAAGCTTCTTTTGAAAACACTTTGTAGAATATCTCCACCTCTTTTTTGGTAAGCCCCACACGGCTGGCAATAAGATTGGGATAATTTGCTTCATCAATGTAAACGTCTTTCAGGCTCCGGTTTTTCTTATTAGCTACTTCTTCCCATGCGATCCAGGCACCGGAACGGCCGGTATTAAAGAATCCGAGTAAGGTGGGGATGATCCCGTTCGGGCTTTTTGGTGGGACCCTTTCCTGCCTGCCATTGATTTCCCTTATTTCGTACGGAAGACGATGATACAGCATAACCATTTGGGGCGCCCCGGAATGGGGGTGTACCTTAACTGAACGCTGATGAGCATACATTGACTTAAACTCATGAAAATGTCCCATAGCTTCCAAAATGCCACCGGCTCCTCTTTTTTCTGCATGATACACGTTGGGGATATCTTTGGTTGCTTCGCTCAACGCTTTTTCGGCAGCGCCCACTACCACTCCTTTATACCCCGTCTCAAACAGTGAAAGGTCATTTAGCGTGTCGCCGGCAACCAAAATCTGTTCCTCTTCCATTTCCATGAGCTTGACCAGGTGTTTCAGAGTAAATCCTTTGTTTACTCCCCCCGGTAATATATCCAGGTATTGATCAGCGGACAATAAGACATCACAACCAAAAGGCGCCACCAGTTCTTTTATCTTTTGGATGTCCGTACTTTTTTCAAAATAATATGAACAGCGCCTTTGTTGGGGTACCTTCTGATACTTGAGCCCTTTCACTTTCTGAAGCTTTTTTCGAATAGCCAGCCTCCCGGGCCATTTTTTCTCTATCTGGGATTGCAGCGGCTGTATCAATTCCAGCGTGCGACCATTTAGCAGGGTTGCTCCTACGTCACAAATGATATAGTCAGGATTAGGAATAATGGAGTCATTCAAAAGAGGCAGTACGGACTCCATCCCCCGGCCCGTAACAAAAGCCAGGCGAATATCCTGCTGCTCCCGTATAAGCCGGTATAATTTTAGTTTATCCAGTGTTTTCCCTCCTAAGAAGGTGCCATCCAGGTCGGTTGCCAGTAACATCATATTTTTTAATATTTTTAAATCAAAACCTGTTCCAGAAGTTTAAATTCTACGTAAGGTGAGATTTTATTGTACAGAATACGGTAAACCATTGACATGATAGGGACCTCCTGATTTAAGGTACGCGCCATCTTGTAAATTCCATCCACGGCATAATAGCCCTCGGCAACCATTTTCATTTGATTTTGAGCCAGATCTACCGTGTATCCACGGCCAATCATCTGTCCGAAGGTCAGGTTTCGGCTAAATTCGGAATAAGCGGTTACCAACAGGTCGCCAAAATAGCCGGAATGGGTTAAATCCCGCTTCTTCCCGTCCATGGCCAGGAGAAAGTTACGAACCTCCCGAAGAGCGTTAGACACCAATACGGCTTGAAAGTTATCTCCATAATTCAGGCCCCGGGCAATACCGCAGGCTATGCCTACCACATTTTTCATGATGGCTGCCATTTCTACTCCAAGCGGGTCGCTGTTAGGAATAGCTTTTATATAGTCCAAATCAATACTTTGAACCAGTGCATTTACCTTTTCTTTTACCTCCCCCGCAATGGTCATATAAGTCTTGCGTTCAAGCGCCACCTCTTCGGCATGACACGGCCCCCCGATCACCAGTTGATTTTCATAGGGGATATTAAATTTTTTACTCAAAAATTCGGAAGGTATCATGCTACGCCCCGGAACCATGCCTTTGATGGATAAGATCAGGTTTTTCCCCTCCATATCTACTGGCTCAATAGAAGAAGCCGTTGTCTCAACATAAGCGGAAGGGACTACAAATAAAATATTATCAGCGAAATGGACTACTTCTCCTATATCGGAACAAGGCTCGACCCGATTGGTATCAATTGGCATAAAAGTCAGATAGCTCGGGTTGCGGCCTTCTTTTTTAACCTGTTCAACAGAATCCGGTGACCGGAGGAACCATTTCACATTGACACCACTTTCGGAGAATACTTTTACCAATGCCGTTGCCCAACTCCCGCTGCCTATTACGGATAATTGGTTTAGTGTACTCAAGGTGTTTCTTTTTAAAATTTGTATAGCTCTATCAACGCTATACAAAGGTACAAAAAGTAAAGGAAGGAGGCAAGGGGGCGGACAGCTGGGCAGTGGTCATCAGACTACACGAATACACACGTCCTCGGCTTCGAGCACCCTAGCGTCAGGAGCCTGCTTTGTTCCGATGTGAATGATTGCCAAAAATCTAAAATCTTAAATCGCTAATCCGGAATTTTAAATCAATAGATTGAAGATCGGAAACCATAGCACCAATACCTAACAAGGAAAGTCCAATACTTACAATCGACCCCTTTGAAGATAGCAACTGGAAAAATACTTATAAAGCAGGTGATGGTGTAAGAAGCTACGAATTAGTCATAAACCCGGAAGATTTGAAATAGTTTACTCCTCTATCCTCTCGATATCAGGTTCCCGGTACTCAAGAAGGAAATTGTTTCGACCTTCGCCAATCATGATGCGCATGTAATTTTGTTGGACAAGTTCTAAAATGGACAGGAATAAGAAGATGGCATGCAACCGGTCTTTGCAGGGGTTAAAAACACGCTCGAAGGATACCGAGCGTTCCTGCCGGATCAGATCAACCATATAGTCCCGGGATTCCTCCATCGTATAATTATAGCGGTAAACCACATGTTCCGGCTTATTCCTCCGCATTTCCAACTCCTTCACCACTTTATCAAAAGCATTCATCAGCTTGTAAAGCGTCAGGGTTTGCATTTCGGTTCCCTCCCCTTCCGACTTACCGATGTGAATAAGTTCCTCTGTAATGTTTCCTCTTTTAAGCCGGAGGATACGCAGTGCTTCTTTTTCGGCCATCTCAGCAGCCGCCTGTTTGTACTTCTTGTACTCCAACAATTTTTCTACCAGTTCCTGCCTGGGGTCCACCTCATTTCCCTCTTCATCTATTTCTTTGCGGGGAAGCAACATCCGCGCCTTGATCCGCATCAGAATGGATACAAACAGGATAAATTCACTGGCCAATTCAATATTCAGCGATTCCATGCGATGGATATAGTCGGTGAAATCATGAATCAATTTATTTATCGGGATATCATAAACATCCAGCTCATCCCTTTCGATAAAAAATAGCAAGAGATCGAATGGCCCTTCAAATTGGGGTAAAGAAATTGTATAGGTCTCGTTTTCAGGCACTTGTGATTTTTTCAGCTAACAAATTTAGTCCTTCTTTATATATCGGCCAAAGTAAAAATTTCTGCAGGCCGGATACCTCTTTCTGTTTGTTTCAGGGTACAGCATTCGTTCTCCGGATCATGTTCAAAATAGAGAATATAATCTCCTTTCAACGCCTCCTGAAGAAAAGTTTCTTTTTCTTTTAAAGATTTAAGAGGAAACATGTCATAAGCCATGACCCAGGGCAATGGAATATGATGAATAGAGGGCAGCAAATCTGCCATGAAAACGAGTGTCTGGCCTTTATAACTGATCTGTGGCAACATCATGGCATCCGTATGTCCTCCACAGAAACGGATGGTAAAATCTTTTGTAAACTCAATCCCTTCTTCAGTTTCAATAAATTTCAACTGTCCGCTTTCCTGAATAGGCAGAATGTTTTCCTTTAAGAATGAAGCTTTTTCCCTCATATTAGGCTCTGTTGCCCATTTCCAGTGCTTTTCATTGCTCCAGTAAGTCGCATTTTTAAAGGCAGGTATCAGTTTACTTCCCTCCCGGACGATACAACCGCCACAATGGTCAAAATGCAGATGGGTTAAAAATACATCTGTGATATCATCAGGGGTAAAGCCCACTTCTTTAAGAGATTCTTCCAGCGTGGGCCCGTGCGGCTCGTAATGGCTAAAAAACTTTTCACTCTGCTTATTTCCCAATCCTGTATCCACTAAAATAAGTCGATTACCCTCCTGAATAAGAAGAGAACGCATCATCCAGGTGCATAAATTGTTTTCATCTGCCGGATGCACCTTATTCCACAGGACCTTGGGTACCACGCCAAACATGGCCCCCCCATCCAACTTAAAATAACCGGTATTTACTGTATAGAGTTGCATGCAACTAAATTTATATAAAAGTTTAACAAATTCTTGCTGCTGTTATGGGCATTTGTTAACAGATATCCTACCGATAGATATCTTTTCTATGACCGAGATCAGTTACATCCGCAAGAAGGCTTTGCTCTTTGATTTCATAAATATAGGCAATTACCTACAAAACTTCTACCTGATGCTGAAGTAAATCCTCTAATGTGGTTCGGCTCCTGATCAAATGGGATTCGCCATTTTTCACAAGCACTTCTGCCGGTTTGAGCCTGGAGTTAAAATTGGAAGACATTTCAAAACAATAAGCGCCCGCGTTGTAAAAAACCAGGAAATCTCCCTCCCGGACTTCATTTAATTTCCGGTCCCACCCAAAGGTATCTGTTTCGCAAATATTACCTACTACGGTATAAATTCTTTCTATTCCCTGTGGATTAGAAATATTCCGGATGTGGTGATAGGCGTCATAAAACATCGGGCGTATCAGGTGATTAAATCCTGAATTAACACCCACGAAGACCGTGGCAGGCGTTGTTTTAATCACGTTGGCCTTCACAATAAAATAACCGGCCTGGCTCACCAGAAACTTTCCCGGCTCAAAGAATAATTTTAAATCCTTATTGGAATAATTTTTACAAAATTCATCAAAAGAAGCAGCCACCTTTTTTCCCAGTTCCGCTACATCCGTTTCGGGATCGCCTGCCCGGTAAGCTACTTTGAAGCCACTGCCCAGATCAATGAAATCAAGATTCGGAAAATGTTCAGTCATTTCAAACATAATATCAACCGTACGTAAAAAAACCTCTGCATCCTTGATCTCTGAGCCCGTATGCATGTGAAGGCCATTTACCCGGAGGCCGGTACTTCTGACTACTCTTTCAATATGCCGGATTTGATGAATGGAGATGCCAAATTTGCTATCCACATGGCCGGTAGAGATTTTATAATTGCCTCCGGCCATGATGTGCGGGTTTAGCCGGATACAAACCGGATAACTGTCTCCAAAACGATTCCCGAATTGCTCAAGCAGCGAAATGTTGTCAATATTAATATGCACCCCCAGTTCCTTAGCTGCTATCACTTCCTTTAAATCCACGCAATTAGGAGTAAACAGGATATCCTGCGGCTTAAACCCTGCCTTCAGACCAAGTTTTACTTCCTGAATAGAAACGGTATCCAAGCCGGCTCCCAACCTATTCACAAGCTTGAGGATGTTGATATTGGTAAGCGCCTTACAGGCATAGAAAAACCGGGTATTCTTTTTATTGAAGGCGTTATTTAACCGATGATATTGCTTTTCTATTTTTTCAGCATGATATACATAAAGAGGGGTATCAAAAGTTTTGGCTACTTCCACCAGAAAATCATCTGGTAAGGTACCGGCCTGGGGATCTTTCAAAAGCGGCTTGGGCGTCATTGAGAAACTTTTTCAATTTTTGAAAGTTGCGAAAATACTAAGGAATGCAGTAGAAAAAGAAAATTTTTAAAAAATCAGGTAGTAAGCGTTTTCCAAATTATGTTGTACACCTCCGTAGCGGGTATCTCTTTTCCGGCGACTTCGTTTTCCGTAATCATAACCGGGTAATCTTCAGTCGCTGTTTGGGTTCTGCCATGAGAGCCTTTGACCAGCATGGCATTCAGGGGAACTACATCCATAAGATACCTAAATCCCAGTTTCTTCCGTAATAATTTGTAACCCGCCCTTAGTTTGGAAGTCATAAACATCTCTACCGGGTCATAACCGGGTTTCTGATGGATGGCTACCAGCCGGGCAAAATCCGGCGCCCGCCTCTCTTCCTGCCAGTAATAATACGTGAACCAGCTGTCGGGCTTTGCGATTACAACAAAATCTCCGGCGCGTTCGTGAGCGATCTGCCGGGCCTGCTTCCCTTCTTCATCCAGCACTTCAGCCACGCCTTCTGTTTGCATCAACAAGCTTTTCACTTCATCTGTAAGGCTTTTATCATTGACGTACACATGCGCTACCTGGTGGTCGGCTACGGCAAATACCCTGCTTACCTGTGGATCAAGCAACTCCCGGTCGCGCTCCACCCGCACTTTCAGCCATCCTTTGTCCCGAAAGATCCTGTTCAAATGTACCGGTTGATTTACCGGGCAAATACCATACTCTGAAAGAAGAATAATTTTTGCCTTTTCTTTTTTATAAAAATCCACAAGTCTTTTTACCAGCGCGTCAATTTGTTGCAACTCTACCGCTATTTTATCTTCCTTTCTTCCAAACTTCTGCAGGCAATAATCTAAATGGGGTAAGTAAATGAGCGTCAGAGTAGGATGATATTTTTTTTCGGTGATCATGGAAGCCTCTGCGATCCATCTGCTGCTGCGAATATCTGCACCCGGCCCCCAATAGTGAAACAGTGGGAAGGCACCCAGCTTTTTCCGCAAATCATCCCTCAATTCAGCAGGATAGGTATAGCAATCGGGAATTTTCCTGCCATCCGACAAGTAGTTGGGACGCGGCGTAAGCAAATAATCTACGGAAGAATTCATGTTGTACCACCAGCACATATTGGCGCAAGTAAAGTTCGGATCCTGTTCCTTAGCCTGTTCCCATATTTTTTTGGCCTGTACGAGCCGATTGGATTGTTTCCAGAATTTCATTTCTCCTTCCGTCCGGTCGTACCAGCCGTTTCCCACAATACCATGTTCCGCAGGGGTTTTCCCGGTCAGATAGGTCGATTGTACCGCAGTAGTTACAGCCGGTAGCATTGGCGTTATGGGAGTCTTGTGATGCGCATCTATCCACTCTTTTAAAAAGGGCGTATGAGACCCAATCAGACTAGCGGAAAGACCTACAATATCAAGCACTACCGTTTTATTCATCTTTTCTCCTGCTTCTTTATCTGCCGGGCCAATTTATCCTCCACATTTGCCAGAAGCGCCATAAAATTTTCTCCCCTGTCTGATGCAATGATATCCGGACCGGGAACACCTAATTGTACCTTAACCGACCTTTGGTTTGTAGATTTTCCCTGCTTGTTTTCAAGATATATGGCTGCATAAACTATTTTATCAGAGAAGCGTGATAGGTAGGACAACATTTTTCTAATCCGTTCTTCTATATTTTTATCGGGGGTAAAATCTACCGCCTGAAGGTCCAATTTAATCCCCTCATAATTTTCGGTGTAATTCATACTATTAATGGATAATTTCGTTTATGTTAAGCGGTAACAACTTTGTTTCTTCGATTAAACAACAGTTCGTCCAAAGATATTTTTCCGGGACCGAGAAAGGTCAGGGCAATAAAGGAAAAAAGATAAAAGAAGCGTACTTCCAGTATGGCAAACCCATCTCCAACTATAAAAGCGTGAAAAATAAAAATAACTAAAAAATTAATAGACAAAACCAGGGTGGCAAACCTCGAAAACAAGCCCAGCACCAATAATATCCCGCAGATGCCTTCGGCAAATGCCGCCAGATAGAAAGAGAGTGTGGCTCCGATACCGATGGGGTCCATGAATTGGATTTCATGTCCGCCGAAAATGACACTCAGCTTTCCGAACCCGTGCCCATAAAGCAGCACCAAACCAAATATCAATCGTAAAATCAGCAGGCCGATAGCCTTCCCCTTTTCGCCATCGCTTGTTAAATACTGTGTAATTTTCATGGTTGTTAAAATTTAAGTTTCAGAAAAGTGAATCAATTCGGCTACATTTTAATATTTCTATAATATTCAATTTTAAACTTTATTCAATAAATGTCAAAAATAAGATAATTACCGGCAGTGGTTCATTTTTATCTGTTAATCTATTCATAATCCGAATAGGTTATCGTTGATTTAGTTCATCCTTTTCCTTTCTTCTGGCGTTTTAACCAGCACATCAAGCACCTCCTTAACACCCGGAAAAATGCTTTCTGTAACAATGGTTGTCAGGATACCGGCTTTCTCCATCTCCTTTTTTACCTGTTCACTACCCAATTCCGTCAGACAAACCCGGATACTCCTTTTATGTAATTCACCAATAAGTTCTCCAAAACTCTTTAATCCGGTAGCGTCTATGATGGAGACATATCTCATTCTGATAACTAAAACTTTTTTTATCCATATAGTGGATAGCTTCCCTGATTTTCTGAGAAAGGATTGATTCAATTCCCAATAGAAGGACAGCAAGGTAAATCAACGTTCATTCAACGCCTTCCAGAGTAAGTCTTTTAGTTTTTCCAATCCCTGATGTTGAACAGATGAGATAAATACATGCGGATAGTGCGGAGGAAGTTCTGCAGCAATAGCCTCTCGCAGTTCATCATCCAGCATATCATTTTTGGAAACTGCAATCACTATCTTTTTATCCAGCAATTCGGGATTAAAAGCTTCCAACTCATGAAAGAGAATTTCAAACTCTTTCTTATGATCCGCGCTGTCCGCAGGAATCATGAACAACAACACGGAGTTTCGTTCAATATGCCGTAGAAAACGATGACCCAGCCCTTTTCCCATGGCCGCGCCTTTAATGATTCCCGGGATATCTGCAACACAAAAAGAAAGGTTGTCACGATAGCTGACGATCCCCAGGTTTGGAGTAAGGGTTGTAAACGGGTAATTGGCAATTTGAGGTTTGGCCGCCGAAAGGACAGAGAGCAGGGTAGATTTACCGGTGTTGGGAAAACCAACCAGCCCCACATCTGCCAGCACCTTCAATTCCAGTATTTTCCAGCCTTCTTGTCCGGGAAGCCCCGGTTGTGCATACTCCGGCGTCTGCCGGGTTGCGGATTTAAAATGGGAATTTCCCAATCCGCCTTTTCCGCCGGGAAGCAAAATAATCTCCTGACCGTCTTCCAATATCTCGGCCTCCTGCCTGCCGCTTTCTTCATCTTTCACAAGGGTTCCGGGAGGCACCTCAATAATGATATCCTTACCATCTTTCCCATGCTTATGGTTACGTCCTCCATTTTCCCCATTCTCTGCAAAAATATTTTTATGCCACCGCAGATGTAATAAGGTCCAGAGATGGCTGTTTCCCCTGAGAATAATATGGCCGCCCCGCCCCCCATCGCCGCCATCAGGGCCACCTTTTGCATTCCCTTTAGTACGCAACAAATGACGACTTCCCGCTCCTCCTTTTCCCGAGCGGCAAAAGATACGGATATAATCTACAAAATTCGTTTTCTCCACTATCTCAAGGTAAATGAATCAACAGGGCCGGTCTTTTATCCTTCGCCCATCAGGCATCTACAGAAATCAAAGGTGCAATTTCTCTGGAAAGCAATTCAAAAATTTCCGTTATGCTGCCCTTTCCTTTTATCGTTTTAAACTTGCCCACTTTGTCGTAGTGTTTGGCAACTGAAGCTGTTTTCTTTCGGTATTCTTCGATCCGGGCCTGGATAACTTCCTCATTGGCATCATCTGACCGGCCCGAGGTTTTCCCGCGGTCCAGCAGCCTTTTGATGAGTTCTTCCTCCGGAACTTCCAACGCAAGAACCAAGGATATGGTGGTTTGCTTCAGCGCAAGCAGCTTGTCAAGCGCTTCTGCCTGTGCTACCGTACGGGGAAAGCCATCAAAGATAAAGCCCTTTGCCTCGGTATTTTTATCCAAAACATCACTGATCATGCCAATGACTACCTCGTCGGGCACCAGTTGTCCTTTATTGATAAATTTCTTGGCCTCCTGCCCCAGAGGACGACCTTCCGCGATCTCGTTTCGAAGCAGGTCTCCGGTAGAAATATGTTTTAAGCCGAATCTCTCGATAATGAGCTTGCTTTGGGTTCCTTTTCCACTGCCCGGAGGGCCAAAAAGTATGAGGTTGAGCATAAGATTAGTCTTTGACGAGTTGCAAATATAAGAAATCGACCACAAACACAGCTTTTCTATAAGGGGTATTCTGGAAAAACAAAAAAGATGTAACTATTTCATTTGGCACTTTTAACAATTTAATTATCTTTGCATCCCTTTTATAAAAAAATGGTGCGATAGCTCAGTCGGTAGAGCAAAGGACTGAAAATCCTTGTGTCGGGGGTTCAATTCCCTCTCGCACCACAAAATTGAAACACAATATAGGAACAAGTTTCAGTCTTTTACATATCTCAGGGCTCATCGTATTTTAACCGGAAGGTTGACGAAAAGGTTAACTTATTCATTAAGGTTAATTATGAATTTGGAAATCTGCAGAATTAATCCCAACAAATTATCAGGAAATCTGAAAATGCTCTTAATAGAATTCTCGGAGTTCCGGGAGCGGAAGGGGGTATAATTCAATCATCTTGGCGAAAAGGCCGCCAAAGGCTGATCCTGAATCATTTCATAATATTTATCTTCGTTTTAACTCTTTGAGAAAATTCTTTTCAGCTGTTCGGCTGAAGGAAGCAACAATGACAATCACGCTAAACCATACCGTGGAAATACTGTCGCTTCCAATCTGAGGGATGCAGAATTACCACATTGGAGAGGGGGCTATGGATTAATATATCTTCCCTTGTAGTAAGCGGGCTCAAATTGCCCTTACTTATCATCCTCTTTTCCTCCAGTGGTTTCCGAAGGAATAAAGGCCATGTTGCTAATAGATTCTTTGGGTTCGCCTCCGCAAACAAAATAACGTTTCCAATACCGGTCCGTCAGATCGCTTATGGTTACGCCGGAGGACAAGGAGGCGTTGACAAATTTATTATTCTGCAGATAAACGCCTACATGCGAAATGCGACGGCTGTGGATTTTGAAAAATACCAAATCTCCCGGCTTAAGGTCTTTAATATTCTTAATTTTTTTAGAATCATTATATTGTTCCTGGGCCGTGCGCGGAAGGGAAGTAATACTGAAAACGATGCTATACAAGGTTTGTACAAAGGCGGAGCAGTCAATTCCATTGCGGGAATCCCCGCCATAGCGATAGGGCGCCCCCCACCAGTTATCAATGAAATGCCAAAGTGTGGGATTTGGAATCACTTCCAGGGGGCTTACTTCCAGGAAATCAGCAAATTTTTTTTGGAGCGCCGAAGCATATCTTTTTATTTTTCGGGAAGGGAGATTTTCGGATTTATAGGTTTCTATGTTGTGGACGGAGGGCATGTTATCGGGATCAATGGATATCCCGCTTATAAAAGTCAGGTCTGAATTAGAAGGCGGAGGATGATGCTCACGAGCCACTTGGGAATGACGCGTGGAGGAACAGGCGGAGAGAATTGTTACAGTAACAAAACAGAGGAAAAGGCTCAGCTTTGCAGGCATTTTACAGCAATTTTTGCAATATTATTAAATAATTATATGAAATACAAGGATTTATCCTTATTTAAAGTCAATAACGTAAAAAATGTGGAAAAATTTTACCTCAGGAACAGGAAAGATTCTTTTTAAATCCCTTAATTTGTATTTTTAGAAATAACCGATCAACTCATGCCCGATTTCTCACATCTACACTGCCATACCCAATATTCGCTACTGGACGGAGCCGCTAATGTTCAGAAACTTTATGATAAAGCCATAAAAGACAACATGAAGGCGCTGGCCATCACCGATCATGGCAACATGTTTGGCGTATTTGACTTTGTAGGAGAAGCCTATAAACACAAGTTGAATCCTGATGATAAAAATGACAACCGACTAAAGGTAAAGCCCATTGCCGGCTGTGAATTTTATGTGGTGGAAAACCGGCACATTCATCAATTTACCCGCGATAAAAGAGACAAGCGTTACCATCAGGTCTTGCTGGCCAAAAATGCAGAAGGTTATAAAAACCTGACTAAGTTGTGCTCGCTGGGTTTTATCGAAGGCCTTTACGGGAAATATCCCCGCATTGATAAAGAACTGATTTTAAAATACAACAAAGGGCTGATAGCCACCACCTGCTGCATAGGAGCCGAGATACCGCAAACAATCTTAAACAAGGGAGAGAAGGAAGCCGAAGAAGTTTTTAAATGGTGGCTGGACCTTTTTGGAGACGATTATTACATCGAATTACAGCGGCATCACCTGAAAGAGCAGGATAAAGTCAATCACACCCTCCTCAAATTTGCAAAAAAATACCAGGTCAAAACCATTGCCACCAACGACTCCCATTATGTAGAAAAAGAAGATGCCAATGCCCATGACATCCTGCTCTGTATTAACACCGGAGATTTAAAAACCACTCCTATTTCCACAGACGAAGAAGGCGGAAAAGGCTACCGGTTCGGCTTCCCGAACAATGAATTTTATTTCAAAACGCAGGAGGAAATGACGCGGTTGTTCAAGGATGTTCCCGAGGCGCTGGACCATACCAATGAAATCATAGACAAGGTAGAGTTGCTGGACCTGAAACGGGATATTATGCTGCCTAATTTCCCAATTCCTGAAGGCTTTATCAACCAGATGCAGTACCTGCGTCATTTATGTTTTGAAGGCGCCAAAGAGCGCTATACGGAAATCACGGCGGAAATAGAAGAACGGCTGAATTTTGAACTGGGAACGATAGAGGACATGGGCTTTGCAGGTTACTTCCTTATTGTTCGCGACTTTATAAAAGCCGCCCGGGAAACGGATGTTTTCGTAGGCCCCGGTCGGGGATCAGCAGCCGGGTCGGTAGTGGCTTATTGCATTGGCATCACCAACATTGACCCCATAAAATACGACCTGCTGTTTGAGCGTTTCCTCAACCCCGACCGCAAAAGCATGCCGGATATAGATACGGATTTTGATGATGAGGGGCGCCAAAAAGTGATTGATTACGTGGTGAAAAAGTATGGCCGCAACCAGGTAGCGCAAATTGTCACCTATGGTACTATGGCGGCAAAGATGAGTATAAAGGATGTAGCCCGGGTTATGGACCTGCCCTTATCGCAATCCAACTTTCTGGCCAAGATGGTACCCGATAAACCTGGGATTAAGCTGGGACGCGTTTTCAATGCGCCTTTAGAAGGAAATAAAAGCCTGGCTGACAAAGAAAAACTGACTCCTGATCAAATCGAGCTGGTTAAAAAACTTCGTGCTATCTATAAAGAAGACAGCCCGGAGGGCGACGTGCTGAGAGAAGCTGTTAAGCTGGAAGGATCTGTAAGAAATACCGGGATTCATGCTGCCGGGATAATCATAGCACCGGATGATCTGACCAACCTTTTGCCCGTGGCTACCTCCAAAGATTCTGACCTGCTGATCACCCAATTTGACGGACGTGTGATTGAGTCGGCCGGAGTTATTAAGATGGACTTCCTCGGGTTAAAAAACCTCTCTATCCTAAAATATGCATTAAAGCTAATTAAGGAAAATCATGGTATAGACATCAACCTGGATGAGCTGCCGCTGGATGATGAAAAAACCTACAAATTGTATCAAAACGGGGAAACCAACAGTACCTTTCAATTTGAGAGCAAAGGCATGCAAAAGTACCTGCGGTCGCTAAAGCCGGATAAATTTGGCGACCTCATTGCCATGAATGCCTTGTACCGGCCGGGGCCTATTAAATACATCCCCAATTACATCAACCGGAAACACGGGCAGGAAGCCATCTCCTACGACCTGCCGGAAATGGAAGAGTTTTTAAAAGAAACCTACGGGATCACCGTCTATCAGGAGCAGGTCATGCTGCTCTCCCAAAAGCTGGCCGGATTTACCAAGGGTGAAGCCGATACCCTGCGAAAAGCAATGGGTAAAAAGCAACACGCCGTGCTGGACAAAATGAAGACAAAATTCATTGAAGGCTGTAAAAATAACGGACACGATCCTAAAGTCTGTAACAAGGTATGGACCGACTGGGAAGCCTTTGCTTCCTACGCTTTCAACAAGTCCCATTCTACCTGTTATGCTTTTGTGGCTTATCAGACAGCCTACCTGAAGGCTCATTATCCTGCTGAATACATGGCCGCAGTAATGACCAACAACCTGAATAATATTGAAAAACTGACCTTCCACATGGAAGAGAGTAAGCGAATGGGTATCCCCGTACTCGGCCCTGATGTCAATGAATCCGGACATAATTTTACTGTAAACGACCAGGGTGAGATTCGTTTTGGGCTGGCCGGCTTAAAGGGAGTGGGAGAAAACGCGGTAGATAATATTGTAGCTGAGCGTAAAGAAAATGGCCCCTACACCAGTATCTTCGATATGATGCAACGGGTCAACCTGCGGTCGGTTAACAAAAGATCCATGGAGTGCCTGGCTATGTCGGGCGCCTTCGACTGTTTTAAAGAACTTCACCGGGCGCAATACTTTTTTCACCCGGAAACGGAGGTACAAACAGGAATTGAGCGGCTGGTACGTTTCGGCAATCAATCCCAGGCCAGCCAGGCTCAAATGACAGGCAGTCTTTTCGGAGACATGGAAATGCCGGAGATATCCTATCCAAAAATACCCGATTGCGATGAATGGACCCTGATGATCCGGCTTGAAAAGGAAAGAGAAGTAGCTGGAATTTATCTGAGTGGGCACCCTCTGGACAGTTACAAATTTGAGCTTAAGCATTATCGCTTCACGCCGCTGCAGGAGTTGAACGATTTCATGGAAGAAATGGACTTACAGGTCAAAAACGGAGACCCGGCCAAAGAGAAAGTGTTCAGGGTAGCTGCATTCGTAACAGAGGCGCTGGACCGGATATCCAAAAACGGAAACCGCTATGGGAAGTTGCAATTACAGGACTATTCCGGCAGCCGGGAGGTCATGCTTTTCAAAGATGATTATCTGCGCTTTTCAAAATATCTGACTTCCGGTCTCATTTTGTATGTGAAGGGCATCGTACAGGCACGCCCTTACCGGCCGGAGGTGGAATTTCGGGTACAAAAGATAAAACTTTTGGACGAGATCAAGTCAAAAATGACTGCTGAAATAGAAATATCCACCTCCGCAGAAAGCCTCACAGCTGAGCAGGTTCATTTTTTAACGGAAAACCTCTCACAAAACCCCGGAGCAGCCCATTTTCATTTCAATCTGTTGGGCGACAAACCCGGCTGGAAGGTGAGTTTGCGCAGCCTGAGTAAAAAAGTAGAGCTAAATGAAAAACTAGCTCATTTCCTGGAGGAACAAAAGAATTTTAACATACGTATAGGTATAAACAATAACTAAGGTGACAAAATTGCAGTATTTTTGCAATTGGTTTGGTTATTGGACGAACTAAATCAACCGATCGTAATAAAAGAATATATTTTTAATAATTAAAAAAAAGGATTAAAAAATGGCTTTAGAATTCAATGACGGCAACTTCCAGACAGATGTACTGGAAACTGAACAGTTAAGTATGGTGGACTTCTGGGCTGAATGGTGTGGCCCGTGCCGCGCTATTGGTCCTGTTGTGGAAGAACTGGCCACCGAATATGCCGGAAAGGTAAATATTGGAAAAGTAAATGTGGATCAAAATCCGGAAGTTTCCATGAAATACGGTATTACCAGTATCCCGGCTATTCTCTTTATTAAAGGAGGAGAAGTAGTGGACAAGCAGGTAGGCGCTGTACCTAAATCTGTACTGGAGAAAAAAATAAAAGCACACCTTTAAGCATTTTATTTTTAATGTTGAGCCCGTGATATCCTTATCACGGGCTTTTTCTTTGCCCAAGGAGGGAAATAACAAACCCAACTAAAAATATCGTAACAGTGGCAAAGACGATGGTCAGAAAGCTATGGAAATGAGCAGTCCAGACGTACTCTTTCGTCAGCAGAGAAGACAGGCTTAGCCAGATGATGACGAGTACACCGGCAATGACGCCAATCAGCGCGCCGGTAGATTTAGTTATTTTTGTAAAGGCGGCTAACAAGAACAAGCCCAACATCCCTCCACTAAAAATAGAAGCCAGTTTCCACCAGGCATCCAGCGCGCTTTTTACGTTGATCATGGCAATCGCAACCAGAATTCCGATAATGCTGATAATCAGGGAAGACAGGTACAACACCCTCATTGCCTGCTTATCCGAAACCGGTTCTTTACTGTACCGCTTGTAATAATCGGTAAGAAAAACAGTGGCAGAACTGTTAAAGCTGGTGGAAACGGTACTCATTCCTGCGGCAAAAACAGAAGCGATTAACAGCCCGGTAACCCCCACCGGCAATTGCGTAACCATGAAATAGGGAAAGATCCGGTCGCTCATGTCCACCTGTTGCAAATTCGCCGGCAGCGTGGCGACTCCTGAATGATAAAAAGAAAAAAGGGCGGTGCCAATAAAGATAAACATCAGGGATACCGGTACATAGATCATTCCTCCCCAAAAAGCAGATTTTTTTGCTTCCTTTTCACTTCTGGAAGCCATATAGCGTTGTACATAATTTTGATCTATTCCATAGTTTTGAAGATTTATAAAAAATCCATAGATCAACACCACCCAAAAGGTAGGTTCAGCAAGGCTGCTGCCAAAACTTCCCAAACTAAATTTATGGTTATCTGCTGCAATAGTAAACAGCTGCCCGGGCCCTCCCGGCATGTTAAACAGGATATAAACTACGGTAATAAGCGCGCCTGCAATCAAAATGATCCCCTGAATGGCATCCGTCCATACAACCGCCTGAAACCCACCCAGCAGGGAATAAAAAGCCACCGCAATACCGGTAACAATGATGATAATCGGGATACTCCACCCTACAACAGCATTTAATGCGAGCGCCAGCAGGTAAAGAATGGTGCCCACCCGCATAATCTGGGTAAGCAAATAACAAAGCGAAACGTAAATACGCGCCCAGGGACCAAACCGGGTTTCCAGAAAAGTATAGGCAGAAGGGCTGTTGATTTTTCGATACAGCGGAACAAAGTATTTTATTGCAAAAAGCAAGGCAAGTGGAATGGAAAGGCTGAATACAAAAGCATTCCAGTTTGTCAGGTACGCATTTCCAGGAAGCGCCAGAAAACTAATGCTGCTTACAAAAGTAGCAAAGATAGACATGGCAATCACCCAGCCCGGAATGCTGCTATTGCCTAAGGTATAGGCCGAGGAAGATTTATTCTTTTTGAAGAAAGACCCGCCAAAAGCAGTAATTCCAACAAGGTAAAGAAAAAAAACAACAATATCAATGGTGCGCATAGGCGTTATTAATTTCTAACCGGTTTACTGTATCTTTAAATAATTCCATTAATGCATGTAACTTCAATCGCCCATCCGGCCTCACTTTGTCATACGTTATACGACAAACATTTGTTATTGGCAATCCTTTTTGCTGTAGAAAATATTTGGCTGAAAAGGGATAGCTTAGATCAACAACCGTATCCATAACCGTTAACCTGGCGCTGAGCCATTCCAACTCTTCATCCGCCTTATGCTGATTAAAACGATGAATTAAGGAAGCATAAAGTTCAGGATATAAATTAGCGCCGATAGGAGAAAGGCCGGCAATCCCCTCCCGGAGCGATCCCAAGGCAGTAGGGGTATCGGCATTAAAAAAGGAGAACAACTCATTTTTGATAGCGCCAAACTTCTCTTTTATCGCGAGCGGATCACAACTGGTATCCTTATGGTAGATAAAATGCCCTGTTTCGCTTAGCCAATGCATCATATCTCGCGAAATTAACCTTTTATAAGGATAAGGGCACTCATATATTCCTAATGGAATATCTCCGGTTAAGTTGATAAGGGAAGTAATGCGCTTTTTAAAAATTTCATCGCCTTCATCTACATCTACTATCTGATTGCTTATGACAATAACCGCAGCTACTCCTTTATCATAAACTCTTTTGATAAACCCGGCATTCTTTTCTATAGAAGAATGAAAAGTTCCGGCAGCTACAACAGGAATTTTTCCCGAGGCAGCTTCTACCACCGTCTGTATAACGAGCAACCTTTCTTCATCCGTCAACTGAAACATTTCACTAGACAGGCAGTTGGAGAATAAGCCATTGGCGCCGGATTCTATATAATATTGAGTGAGGGTTTTCAAACCGTCCACATCCACTTTATTATTATCGAGAAAAGGGGTAAGCATAACCGGATACAGTCCCCCGGGTAATTTTTTTATTTTCATTTTTTTATTTTCTTTTTTGAAAAGGTTCTGTATGATTTAAAATCCAGTCTTTTGTAGCCCTCCAGAAAGCAATTTTTTTCCGGTCCCAGGTATAGGTTACGGCTACGCTATCTCCAAAGCCAATGATGGCAGGGTAAGAATATTCATCTTCTGTATTTCCTGATTCAAGAACGATTTTTCCAGGCCAGGTTTTCCCGTTATCATAAGATAAGGCCACAATTAAAGTACCTCTTGAGCCCCAGTTTTTGTCATCCGGGTTACACACCAATGCCAAAGTATCTCCCGACAATTTCAACACATCAATAGCGCTGTTGGGATTAGGCAAGGCTGTTTTATACGCTTCAGACCAGGTTTTGCCATTGTCTTTAGAGTCACTTCGAAAAACATTTCCCTCGGAGCTTCGGAATAAAGCATGTACTTTGCCGGGAGCCGACTCCCACATTGTAGGTTGAATAAGACCCTGTCCATGAAAATCAAGGTCTTTCCGATCCATTTTTAAGTAAGGGGTCGCCTGCCAGGTCTTCCCCTGGTCTTCACTTCTGTCAAAAAACACATTCCACTGCCCTTCTTCGTCAGAAGCTCCCGCAAGCCAGTCTCCATTGGATAATACAATCACTTTATTCCTTACAGGCCCCCGGCCTCCCCGGTTGCCCGGAACCAACTCATAAGCCTTCGACCAGGTCTTTCCCTGATCATCAGAGGTTTTTACCCAGGTTTCCCACTTCTTAGTATCTTTCCCGACCTTAAAAAATAAGAATATCTTTCCCGATGGAGATCGGAACAAAACCGGATTCCAATGAGGCTCTTCCTTGATTTTAGCCACCTCAAAAGGCTTTTCCCAATGATCAGGCCGCCCTCTGGTCATCCAGATACCTACATCATCATCTCCTTCCTTTGTTCCGCCAAACCAGGCGGCGATAAACTGTCCATCTTTTAAATGAATAAGTGTAGAAGCATG
>CAYRBD010000007.1:36534-56966 GCA_964422465.1 uncultured Chitinophagaceae bacterium | reverse complement strand
TTATTACGCACTTTCGTTACTTTTTATCAAAGGTGCAGACACCCTCACTTTCCCACTCAACAAATCTTGCATTAAGCCCGTTTTTAGGGATTTGTGTTTGGATAGTTGCTTTTCTAATTGTCGAATCGTTCTATTTGATTTTAAAACAATCCCTTCAAATCTTTTAAATTCATCTTCTTGTGAAAACCAAGGAACATTAATCGACTTTAACTGCGAATTATTTAGACCTTCTCGATTACTTCCTGCATTATTTTGATGAATTTGACTTTGTCCATAATATGAATTTAAGAAATTGGAAACATAAATTGATTTCGAAAGTGATGGTTTCTCAAGCCTAATACCACAAACATGTTGATTGACATTACTTTTCGGATGGGTTTCAGAAATATAAAAAGATCGACCTATTGAAGCACCTGTGATATTTAGAAGAATATCAAATTTCTCTAACTGACTACCCTTCATTTCGGAATTAACTTTTTCACTTATAAAAGCAACATCATCAAGCTTTAAACCATCTGGGTAAACATTTTGGCTTCTAATCAGCATAACTCCTTCTTTTTGATAAACTGCACTTCCCCCTTTTGGAGTAACACCACTTCGCAGGCGTTCAGATATTTCACCAATAGTCACACATTCCCACTCCTCCGGAATTCTGCCCAGCGGGCTGTCTTTAAATTTATGGGTTTCTTCGCTGCGGATGTGGCCGTTTTCGTCTATGCCTTTGGTGAGCAAATCCTGCATCAGCCCGGTTTTGATGCGTTGGTATTTGGTGATCAAAGCTTCCGTTTGCTGTATGGCTTGATCCACTTTGGAAAGAATGGCCGCGATGCGGGTTTGTTCGGGGATGGATTTGGGGAAATCTAAAATGATTTTTGCCATTATCCCGTTCATTAATTTTGGATTACCCACGTAAGAGACGTGCTTCTTTGCTTTTGTAGATAATAAATAGGCTAAAAATTTTAAATTAATTAGCCCTGTTTCTCTTCCGATTAAAGTACCACATACATTTGTACAATTAAATCTTCCGTTCCGATAAAACACAGTACCTGCATAAGCACCATCAGTAGTCCAAGTGACATATTCGCCTTCAAAGTCAAAGGAATCTATGCTGCCAATTTTACCATTATCTCTACTTTGAGAAGAAAATACGGGATAAATTCCAGGATTATTATGAATTTCCTTTTGGCTAATAACCCTACCTCTTCCAATTAAACATATAGAATCAATTGAAGCGGACACCCACTCTTCCGGTATATTATTGATCTGTTTTTCTTTCATTGTATCATTTCGCATTAACTACTAACCATTAAAAAATCAACCATTATTTATTACTTCCAAATCGGTTCATTCTCCCAATTTATTAACTTTTTATCAGACAGGCTCGGTATTCCCATAAATTGTATGGGTGTGTTAGGATATTTACCAATGACGGCTTTTAATTTTTGTTTGAATTTACTTCCCGGATTGCAACTCATCAGCATATATTTGATAATGCTTAAACTATAAAATAGCCTGTGATTGTTATCATTAAATTTTTTATCTATCCAAGGATAATAGGGCTTTTTTATGACTTCCGGTTTAATGGCCAATTCTCTGTTCCATAATCGTCCGTGATGGGCGCAGATATTTCTAATATATACAAGTGTGTGCAGCCAGGATGTAAAAACCGTTCGATGCAATTTAAAGTAATCGGCTATTACTTGTTGGTCTTTATTCTTTTTGAGTGTTGTAAATAACCTACTCAACTGACCAATGGTCAAGAGTTCAATGCTCATCCATGCGGGTGGGTTTTGAGGTTCGTTATATTTTCTGCGATAATGTTTTACAAATACCTCGGGATGCTTGGCGTGTAACTGTTTTTGGATAAAGTCTTGTGTGTCGGCGTAAACATGAACCGTTTTCCCTGTTCTGTGGTTGGTGTAGGGTGGTTTGAATAAAGCGGCATTATCTTGCCAATGGCTATCCTTATACTTGTTGGCCAAGGTATAAATCATTTGTGCCCGGATGGCGACTTCAATCCGTTCAATGGCATCAAAAACCAACAACCGCAATTCACGGTCAAAAAGATAGAGAGAAAGCACATCATCAAAAGTCGTATCTGCATCAAATTGATCCTTTTGTTGCTGAAAAGGCAAGGCATAGGCAGAAAGTCGATAATAACTAATCTGGGAAAGGTATTTTTCTGCTCTCTTTTTATCATTGGTGACAAGTCCACGGGATTGCCACAATGCTACTTGTTGAGAATAGGATAAAGGTTTCTTTTTATAGGCTTTCATAAAATCGTTTTAAAGAGTGAAAAAACCTTATAAAAAGAAAAAACCCCCCAAGTGTGCTGCACTCCTGCAAGCCTGGAAGGTGTATTCATCAGCAAAGGTACAAAATTATTTCTTGGATCCAAAACTTGCCACTGTCTTTTTATGATTTGTCTGCTCATTCTATGCTTGTTCATTAGGCCAAATAATTGAGTTGTGCCAAATATTCATTGAGCTCCGTCATAGTTTTCTCTCTTTCTTTTTCCAATTTATTGGCAGACGTAAAGTACTTATCATATAAGTTTTCATAGGCGGCGATCAAAGCCCTTTTCTCGGTATTGAGATAGCGTTGCAGATAAGAATTGATGATGTCGAAATGTTTTTTTAGAATCAATTCTTTACATTCTTCGGTAGTGATTTCTCCACCTATTTCCTGTAATAATTGGTCTAAACTTTCAATTTTCTTTTCCAAAATGTCCAGGTCTTTGTGTCGAGCATTGTATTTTTTGGTAATGACTTTAAACTCTTTTTTTGCAGCCACCACATTTTGTAATAGCTGTGGATTATCTCCCGATTTTTTCAGCTCCTTTTCTAATTGAGTGACCGACTTTTTTACTTTATCATAATCACCGGTATCGTTTAAATCACCTTTAAAAGGCGAAATGAGTTGCTCAATCCGGGTATCCATTTCAGCAATTTCTTTTTTTGCTTTTAGGATTAAATCTTGACTTTCAGCTTTTATTTCCTCACTTCCAAAACGCTTCAATTCTATTTTTAACGTCAGTTCCTGCTTCAATTTCTTGATAGACTTCTTGCAGTTTTTAATGCTTTTTTCCAAGTCTTTAATTTTTTTGTCTTGATCTTGGAAAGGCTTTGCGGCCTCTTGGTCTTTTTTTTCTTTCAGGTAATAATCGAGCTGTGTTTTCAGTTCTGCTTTTGCCAGTTTGGGAGGTTGTTTGGCTTCTTCCTCTTCATCGGGTTCGTATTCTACTAAATTTAAAGCTTCTTCTACTGCTTCCTCCAATTGGGTTTCCAAGTCGGCTTGTTTGCTTATTTTTTCTTCAATGGCATTTTCCTCTTCTTGAAAATAGGCTTCTTTGATGTATTCATCGGGGATCAAACCGACCTCCCAGCCATTGGTCATAATGGTTTTTAAATCGTATTTGATACCATCCCACCAATTGACAAAAACCCCGGCTACCTGATATTTATCCAAGATACCCACCGGGACGAATTTGTCTTTCATGGAACGCAAAAGTCTTTTCCTTACTTTGGGGAATTTTTCGCCTGAAAGTGTGATGTATAAATTAATACCCTCTACTTCATTCCAAGCTGGTAATTCATCACTTTTTTTATCCTCTTCTTCCGGTTGTAGCGCCAGGGAAGAAAAATCCTCTTTAGCATCCTGCCACCAATCGGCCAAATACATTCCCAATTCGGTTAGGGTATCGATTACGTGTTTATCTTCCTCAATAGTGTCTTTTATTTCTGCCTTTTCTGTAATGGAAAAATCTTTATAATTTTCATTTTTATCCCTGAAAAGTTGATACCCGTCAAAATTAAATTTGGGGGCTTGGGTAGTTTGTATGTACTTAATTTCAGCGATGGGAACGCCTCCGGTTAAATGCGCTTTTACATCTTCGGGTTCGGGCGGGGGTGTATTATCGACATACCGGCGGATATTAAGCGTATAATCATTTTCGGCAATGATCTCCAAATCTATCAATCGGGAATAATGGTCTTCTTCGATTTTGTTGTTAAAAACGAAATCAATCTTTTCGATATCTTCCGGCCTCAGGTTGTTTTGGTTCTTTCCTTCGGCATAATCTTTATCTGCATTGACGATAAAAACCTTGTTTTTGAGTTCATCCGGTTTGCTTTTATTGAAAACCATGATACAAGCCGGAATCCCCGTTCCATAGAACAAATGTGGCGGCAGACTGATAATTCCTTCAATCACATCCGCTTTCAACATATTCTCTCTGATTTCCCTTTCTTTGTTTCCTCTGAAAAGTACACCGTGAGGCATGACCACCACCATTTTCCCGTTTTTCTTGCAGCTTGCCAACATGTGTTGCACAAACATCAAATCCGCTTTCTTCCCGGAATCCGGTGCGAAACCAAAACTAAACCGTTCTCGGTGTTGCATGGTAGCCCGGTTGTAATTTTGTGAGAAAGGCGGATTGGCAATAACCCGATCAAACTGTCTGATTTGTCCGTTGACCTCATTCAAAGGTTCTTGCAAGGTATCCCCATATTCGATGGTATATTTGGTGATGTTATGCAGGATAATATTCATTTTGCAAATGGCCACCACAGCGGGATCGCTTTCTTGTCCGAACAATTCCAAATCTTCCGCATTTTGTCCTCGTTCTTCTACGTATTGATGCGATTGAATAAGCATCCCCCCGGATCCGACCGTTGGATCATATATGGACATCCCTGCTCGGGGTTGAAGCAATTGCACTAATAAACGAACTACCTGCCCGGGCGTATAAAATTGGCCGCCTTTTTTGCCGCTTTCATCAGCAAAATATTTTAGCAGATATTCATAGGCGGCTCCCAATAAATCGGGAAATTCAAAATTTTCGTTCACTAACGGCGGGAAATCATTGAAGTGGTCAATCATATCTTTCAAGTCGGCATTTTTAACCACTTGTTTCCCATCAACTTCTTTGTTGAAATTGATTCTACCCTTAAAAATCCCGGAAAGCGTTTGTGGATTGGCTTCCTCAATGGCATCCAAAGCCTTGTTGAGCATTTGCCCGATATTGTGCTGTAAGTGCTTTATCGGGGGTTGTGAATGGCCGTTTTCATCAGTAAACCCTTCATTCCAACGGGCTCTTGGCGGAACAAAAAAAACAGTCCCGTAAGCTACTTTCCCTTCTAATATTTCTTTTAAAGTTTCTTGGTCTAAGTGGCTGTAATCCTCTTTTATAATTTTTTCTCTCTTCTGATCGAAGACATCAGACATTCGTTTGAGAAACAGCATTCCAAAGATAAATTCTTTGTATTCGGAAGCATCCATTTTACCTCGTAGAATATCCGCAGCTCTCATCAAGAAACTTTCTAATTGAGAGAGTTTTATTTTTTCGGTTTGCATCTAGGTATTTTAATAATTTTAGAAGTCTAAATTTTTAAATTAATGAGACTATGATGGCGACGTAGTTGAAAAACCCTTTTGTTTTTTGAACGCTGGCTTATGCGGGGCAAGATAAAGCCTCCTCTTTCTTCAACTACTGCCATGATAATTCCTTTTATATACCTATCCCTTAACTTCGTATTTTAGATCGAATGTTATTATTTGGATTTAGGAACCTGAAAAGATTCAATATGGATAAGCGAAATAAAGAATTCCAAAACGTTTCCCCAGCGATGGGAGAATACCATCCTATTCCTGCCCCAAGAACGGATATCGGTAATCGGTAACTGGAACAAAAGTCTCTTTAATTGTTCTTGCACTTACCCAACGATATAAGTTCATCATGGAGCCTGCCTTATCATTGGTGCCCGAAGCCCTGGCGCCGCCAAACGGCTGCTGACCAACAACCGCCCCTGTAGGCTTGTCATTGATATAAAAATTACCGGCACAGTTTTCTAATTTCTTTGTAGCCGCTTCTATGACTTGACGATCCCGGGCAAATATTGCACCAGTCAATGCATAGCCTGATGTATTATTAACCAGTTCCAGTGTTTCTTCCCATTTATCTTCCTCATAAACATAAAAGGTTAAAACCGGTCCAAATATTTCTTCCCGCATGGTCAGAAAGTCTGGTTTGGATGCTTCTATTAAAGTAGGTTCTATAAAATAACCTTTTTGTTTATCACAACTTCCCCCGGCTATAATTTGAGCCTCTCTGCTGTCTTTTGCTTTTTGTATATAGCCACTGATTTTATTGAAAGCTCTTTCGTCAATAACCGCATTTATAAAATTCCCAAAGTCCTCCGGAGAACCCATTTTCAGCGTTTTTATTTCTGCAATCAACTTTTTTTTGATTTCATCCGCCAGGTTAGAAGGCAAATAAGCGCGGGAGGCGGCAGAACATTTTTGTCCCTGAAATTCAAAAGCGCCCCGCAACAGGTTGGCCACCACGGCATCGGGATCTGCACTTCTATGTACAGCCACAAAATCTTTTCCTCCGGTTTCTCCCACAATGCGGGGATAACTTTTATAAAGGTCTATGTTTGCGCCAATCGTCTTCCATAAATGCTTAAAAGTAGCCGTAGAACCTGTAAAATGCAATCCGGCAAAATCAGGATGACTCAAACAGGTTTCTCCAAACAAGGGGCCATCGGTAAACACCATATTTATTACCCCGTCCGGCAGCCCGGCTTCTTTCAGTATCTTCATGAAAAAATGGGCCGAATAAATTTGAGTATCTGAAGGTTTCCATACGACTACATTACCACACATCGCCGGAGCCAATGGTAAATTAGCCCCTATAGAGGTAAAATTAAAAGGGGTAACCGCCGCAATAAATCCCTCCAATGGACGGTATTCCAGCCGATTGTTAACGCCTTTGGGCGAAATCGGTTGTTGTCCATAAATATCACTCAAAAAATGAACATTAAAACGAAGGAAATCGGCTAATTCGCACACGGCATCTATTTCCGCCTGAAAGGCATTTTTGCTTTGCCCGAGCATAGTAGCGGCGTTACTCAGGTCTCTGTACTTTGTAGTAAGCAATTCCGCAGCCTTTAGAAATACAGACGCCCGATGTTCCCAGCTTACCCGGGACCAGGCATCACGCGCTTCCAAAGCTGCATCAATAGCCTGAGATATATGTTTTTGCTCTCCTCTGGAAAATTGCCCCAGCGTGTGGGCGATATCGTGCGGAGGATGGAGAGTCTCTTTTCTATCTGTATATACTTCTTCGCCATTGATAATCATGGGAATATCTTCCTCTCGTTCTTTAAGAGCAGCCAGTTGTTTGCTCAGTCTTGTTCGCTCCGGGCTTCCGGGTGTAAAACTATCTACAGGTTCATTTTCCGGTTGGGGAAAATAAAAATATGCATTGTTCATTCTTGTGTAGGTTTAGTGTGTTTCTACAAAATTACGAAAAATTAGCCTCTGCGGCTCTGGCTAATATCCTTACTCTTTTCGCCAAAGTAAATAAGCCTTAATAAAACCTTCTAACTCTCCATCCATTACGGGCTGGATATTACCGGTTTCAAAATTGGTTCGGTGATCCTTGATCATTTTATAAGGATGAAAAACATAGGAGCGAATCTGTGAGCCCCATTCAATCTTTCTTTTTTCAGAATTTGTGGCATTCTTTAGCTCCTCCTGCTTGCGTAATTCCTCTTCGTAAAGGCGGGATTTGAGCATAGCCAATGCTTTTTCCCGATTTTCCCCCTGGGTTCTTGCCTGCTGGCATTCCACGATAATGCCCGAAGGGGTATGGGTAAGCCGAACCGCGGTTTCTACTTTATTCACATTTTGGCCGCCTTTGCCACCAGAGCGATAAAAATCCCACTCCAGGTCGGCAGGATTGATGTTAATTTCAATTGAATTATCTACCAATGGATACACAAATACGGAAGCAAAAGAGGTATGTCTGCGGGAATTGGAATCGAACGGAGATATCCGAACCAGACGATGCACCCCGTTTTCAGATTTTAGAAGACCATAGGCAAAATCTCCTTCAAATTCAATGGTAGCCGATTTTATTCCGGCGGTATCGCCCTGCTGTAAATCTACCTCGCTAACCTTCCAGCCCTGCTTTTCGCCATACATGCGATACATGCGCAGCAGCATCTCAGCCCAATCCTGGCTCTCAGTTCCACCGGCGCCGGCATTAATGGTAAGTAAAGCGGTCAATTCATCTTCGGGCTGGTTTAAAGTCGATTTAAACTCCAATTCATCCAGCATCTCGCGTGCCTTTTTTCCTGCCCGGTCCACTTCCGCATCAGAAGCTTCACCTTCCTTGTGGAATTCCAAAAGTACATCGGCATCCTCTACCGCCGTTTCTGCTTTTTTATAAAGTTCCGTCCAGAAAGTATTCCCTTTGATTTCCTTCATGACGGAGGTAGCGCGCTCGTGGTCATCCCAAAATCCGGGAGCCAGTGTCAATTGTTTATCGCTTTCTATTTTTGCTATACGGTCAGGGACGTCAAAGAAACCCCCTCAGCCCCAATAAGCGGGACTTCATATCTTTTAATTGCTCCTGTGTCATTACACTAAAGGTATAGGAATATGTTTAAAAAAAGAGAAGAATATTACCATTTATCCACCTGCTCATTTGCAGTAGCTCCCCCTCCGGATTCACTTTCTGAAGATACTTCCTCAGGTTCTGAAAGCGCTTCGGCAACTACAGGCTCCTCGGTATTTGTGGATTCGGCAGTCTTGTGAAATTCCTGATGCTCTTCATCATCGTCTTCATGGCTAAACTGATCAAAATCAAAATCAGGAAGTAGCTCGGTCTTTACATGATCTACGGCATCTTCCAGTGCATTGATAAACTTGTTAAAATCTTCTTTATACAAGAAAATTTTATGCCTCTCGTAACCATTGTCATCAAAGCGTTTTTTGCTTTCTGTAATTGTTAAAAAGTAGTCGTTAGCTCGCGTCGTTCTGACATCAAAGAAATAGGTTCTTCTTTTCCCGGCTTTCAGTCTTTTGGAATACAAATCATTGTTTTCGTACGGCACAGTAATCTTATTTTTATAGAGTGAACAATACTAACGAATTTGTTTAAGGAAACAAATATACTATAGTTTTTTATAAATAGAAATTTTTGCAAAAATATTTAAATTGGGGAAAATCTCCCAAATCAGGTTGTTACAGAAGATTCATTGTCCTTTTGTTGTTTATGATAAAGATCAAAATAAAGGCCTCTCCTGGCAAGAAGTTCTTCATGCGTCCCCTGTTCGGCAATCCGGCCATCATCCATTACAATGATCTGATCAAATTGAAAAGTGGCAAATATCCGATGAGTGATGATCAAAGCCGTTTTTCCTTCCAAATACTCATAAAGACTCTTGATGATAGCCCTTTCGGTATTGGCATCTACAGCAGACAGGCAGTCGTCAAAAATGAGCAGGTTTGGATTTTTTACCAGGGCGCGTGCAATAGAAACCCGCTGCCGCTGGCCACCGGACAACGAGATTCCCCGTTCCCCTACCCGCGTTTGAAAGCCCTCCGGAAATTCCAGAATATCTTTCTCTATAGCTGCTTCCCGGGCCGCTTTTTGGATAAGGTCCAGCGTGGCATCGGCCGCTCCAAACCGAAGATTGTTTTCTATGGTATCTGAAAACAAAAACACTTCCTGCGGTACTACGCTCACCTGCTCGCGTAAATCTTTCAGGTCATATTCTTTCAGGTTCTTCCCATCTATAAAAATTCCTCCTTCCTGTGGGTCATACATCCGAATGAGCAATTGAGCCAGGGTGGATTTTCCAGAACCCGTTTTCCCGATAACGGCTATTTTTTGTCCCGCCTCTATCTTAAGATTAAAATCCTTTAAAGCATGTATGCCCGTATGCTGATAAGTGAAATTTACATCCTGGAAATGAATCCGTCCGATGATTTTTTTCTTTACCGCCCCCTGCGGGGAAAAAATTTGGGGTTCAACATCCAGAAACTGATTGATGCGCTTCTGTGATGCAGATGCCCGCTGGATCATTGCCATCACCATTCCTATAGAGGCAACCGGCCAAGTTAATAAATTGATATATACTACAAATTCTGCTATGCTCCCTACCGTAATCTCTCCATTTATGGCTGCAATACCGCCCACCATTACTGTAATGAGAGTACTCAGGCCAATCATAAGCTGCATAGAAGGCCGGTAAAGCGCTTCTGTTTTGGCCAAATCTACCGAACTGTTCATGTAATGCTGGCTGGCCTTATCGAAATGCTCAATATTAGCCTCTTCATCCACATAAGACTTGATGACGCGGATGCCGGAATAGGATTCCTGCGCAATAGTTGTTAACTCGGATAAATCCTCCTGAATGCGTTCACTTTTACGATGGATTATCTTATTAACGTAATAAATAATAATGGCCAGAATCGGTAAAGGAATTAAGGTATAAAGCGTAAGTTTGGTATTCACCTGAAACATGAAATACACCGTCACGGTAATAAGAACCACCAGGTTAACCGTGTACATGAGGGAGGGGCCAACATAATACCGTACACGGGAAACATCTGTAGAAATCCGGTTCATCAGGTCCCCGGTATTGTGGGTCTTAAAAAAATGAAGATCCAGTTTTTGATAATGCGTATATATCTCATTTTTCAGATCATATTCTATAAACCGGGACATGACATTAATCATTTCCCGCATAAGAAACATGAAAAAGCCGTTTAGCAGGGCAAGCGCTACCAATACGGCCCCTCCGTAAGCTACAACGTGAATCAGGCTGGCCTGGTCCATCCAGCCAAAAGAAAAATGAAGAAACCAGTTTTGATGTGGAATTATCCGTTCTCCCGCATGCTTTATATTTTCTTGTACAAAATCTAAAATATAACGAATCACCTGTGCAGGAAGTACGGCCATCAGGTTAGACAGGACAATAAAAATCACCCCCAGAATTACCCGCCATTTATACTTGACAAAATATTTATTTAATGCCTTTAAATGCTTAAACATGAGATTGCAAAGTTACGAAGAAAAAGACTGCACTGAACCATATCATGTTCCCGTTTTGATTGTACCTTTGCCCGCCGTTAGCCTTAACGGCCTTTTTAGAATCTTCAAATTCTATTTTTATTGGTCTTAAACAAAGTTTGTTCACAAAATGACTAAAAATACATATCAGGCGGATTACCTGCTCATCGGGGCAGGCATTATGAGCGCCACCTTAGGGGTTTTCTTAAAGATGCTGAATCCTAAAGGTAACATCATCATCATCGATCGATTAAAAGGCGTAGCCCTGGAAAGCTCCTCCGCCTGGAACAATGCAGGCACCGGCCATGCGGGGATGTGTGAATTAAATTATACCCCCGAAAGAGAAGACGGCTCCATAGACTGCACAAAAGCCCTTAAAATTAATGAGCAATTTGAGATTTCCAAGCAATTCTGGGCATGGATGGTTGCCAATAAAATGATTCCCGGAGACTTTATCAAACCCACCGCTCACATGAGTTTCGTGCAGGGAGACAAAGACATCACCTTTCTGCAGAAAAGAGTAAAAGCATTAAAAGCCAATCCACTTTTTAAAACCATGCACTTTTCTACAGACCCACAGGTGCTGAAAGAATGGGTTCCGCTGATGATGAAAGACAGACCCCAAACCGATAAAGTAGCAGCTACCCGAATGGAGGAAGGGGCCGATGTAAATTTCGGTTACCTGACCCGCTATCTCATTAAATACCTGAAAACCCTGGACGGTGTTAAGGTGATGCATGGCTGGGAAGCCAATGATATTGATCCCCTTAAGAAAGCAAAAGGCTGGGAAGTAGAGATCGGGAATCGGCGGTTAGGAGCAAAAAAGAAGCTGTCCACAAAATTTGTATTTATCGGGGCCGGAGGTAAAGCGCTGACGCTTCTCGAAAAATCCGGAATTCCTGAAGGAAAAGGATATGGCGGTTTTCCTGTCAGCGGGCAATGGCTTCGTTGTAAAAACAGAGAAGTAATTGACCAGCACCATGCCAAGGTATATGGAAAAGCAGCAGCCGGGGCTCCCCCAATGTCTGTTCCCCATCTGGACTCAAGAATCATCCGCGGAAAACAGGAGTTGCTATTCGGCCCTTTTGCCGGGTTTTCAACAAAATTCCTAAAACATGGTTCTTATCTGGATCTCCCTTCCTCCCTGAGGCTCAATAACCTGGTGCCTATGGTTCAGGCAGGGATTGACAACCTGTCGCTAACTAAATACCTGATTGATCAGGTTCGGTTAAGTCCCGAAGAACGGCTGGCATCCCTAAAAGAATTTTATCCCAATGCAAAGATGGAAGACTGGGATCTGGCGGTAGCCGGGCAACGGGTTCAGATTATTAAAAAAGATAAAAAAGAAGGAGGGGTTTTGGCCTTCGGTACTGAAGTTGTTCATTCTAAAGACGGCTCATTAGCTGCCCTTCTCGGCGCCTCCCCCGGCGCTTCTACTTCGGTGTTTATTATATTAGAAGTACTGGAATCCTGCTTCCAAGACCTATTGAAGGACCAGGAAATTTTGAAAAAAATTAAGGAAATGATCCCTTCCTACGGGCAGTCCCTGATAAAGGATGGCAAACTGGCCATGAACATCAGAAGACATTCTCATGAAATTTTGAACTTAGCAATAGGGAAAGAATAAACGATCTATTCCTATAACTCCCTCAAAGAAGCGCTGATCTTTGAGACAACATCCTCTTGATCAACTTCTTTCTTTTCAAAATGTTCTCCTGTAATATGCTCATATAATTCTATATAGCGTTCACTTACGCTATTGACAAAAATATCATCCATTTCAGGAACAACCTGTCCTTCTTTCCCCTGAAAGCCCTGCTCCATCAGCCACTCCCGAACAAATTCCTTGCTTAATTGCCGTTGAGGGTTCCCTTCTTTCTGATTTTTTTCATAACTATCTGCATAAAAGTAACGGGAAGAATCCGGAGTATGTACTTCATCAATCAGATAAAGGGTATCGCCGATTTTCCCAAATTCGTATTTGGTATCCACTAAGATCAGACCCCGCCGCGCAGCAAGTTCTTTTCCCCTTTCAAAAAGCGCTAAGGAATATTTTTCAATCTGTTCGTAATCTTTTTCATCCACCAACCCTCTTTTTAGAATCTCCGCTCTTGAAATATCTTCATCATGTCCTTCATGTGCTTTAGTGGAAGGCGTAATAATAGGCTCCGGGAAAAAATCATTCTCTTTCATTCCCTCAGGAAGGGGTATCCCACAAAGCGTCCGTTCTCCACTCTTATAAACACGCCAGGCATGACCGGTCAGGTTTCCACGCACCACCATTTCCACCGGGAAGGGGGTACATTTTAATCCAATGGTCACGTTAGGCAATGGCACCGTTCTCACCCAGTTGGGCACAATATCTTTAGTAGCCTCCAGCATGCGATGGGCAGTCTGATTCAGAACCTGTCCCTTATAAGGGATTGACCGTGGCAATACGACATCAAATGCTGAAATCCGATCGCTTACGAACATAACCAGCAGCCGATCTTCAATGGTATATACATCCCTGACCTTCCCTTTGTAAAAAGCGGTTTGTCCGGGAAATTGAAAGTTGTTTTCTAACATAATAATAAGTGCAAGGTTAAAACAAAAAAACAGATTATTTACTTTTTTCCAACGCCTGCTCAATATCCCGGGCAATATCCTCCAGGTTTTCCAGCCCAACAGAAAGGCGCACGAGACCCGGCGTAATCCCAACCTCCAGTCTTTCTTCTTCAGATAATTTAGCATGGGTGGTAGAGGCCGGATGGCTTGCAATAGACCGGGTATCTCCGAGATTAGCTGTAAGAGAAAGCATTTTCAGGCTATTCAAAAACCGCCTCCCCTGCTCAATACCTCCTCTCAATTCAAAGCAAACTACGCCCCCGCCTCCCGACATTTGCTTACAAGCCAGCTCATACTGGGGATGCGAGGGTAAATAAGGGTATTTTACTGATGAGAGATAGGGATTATCAGAAAGTCTTTTTGCCAGATTTAGGGCATTTTCAGTATGCTTTTCCAGTCTTACGAACAAGGTTTCAATGCTTTTGCTTAGCAGCCAGGCATTAAATGGAGAAATAGCGGGCCCGGTATTTCTGCAAAATTGATATACCTCCTGGATCAGGTCCTTTTTTCCACATACGACCCCTCCCATCACACGCCCCTGACCATCCAGCCATTTAGTGGCAGAATGCAGGATTAAATCAGCACCATATTGAACCGGATGCTGGAGAACAGGAGTAGCAAAGGTATTATCTACGACAAAAATAAGATTATGTGCCCTAGCAAAAGTGCCAAGGTAGGCAAGATCAGTCAAATCCAGCCCCGGATTAGAAGGTGTTTCCACGAAGATCAATTTTGTCTCCGGCAGGAGGAGTTTCTCTACCTGTTCGGGATGCTGCAGATCAAAATACGAATGAGAGATACCCCATTTGGGAAGAAACCGGGTAAACATGGAATGGGTAGAACCAAATACAGCCCGCCCGGCGATGAGATGATCACCAGCCTTCAATAAACTCATGAAAGCCGCAAAAGTGGCGCTCATGCCGGAGGAAGTCGCATGAGCAGCTTCCGTTCCTTCTAAAGCACTCATTTTATGCTGCAATTCTGTTACGGATGGGTTTATAAAACGGCTGTAAATATTGGCTTTTTTCTCCCCTGCAAAAACAGCTCCCATTTCTTCGGCATTGCGATAGCAAAAACTGGATGTAAGAAACAAGGGAGATACATGTTCCATTTCTTCACTTTGAGGGGTCCGGATTCGGATAGCCTGGGATTCCCGGTGAAATTGTTCTGATTCTGATTCCATAATATACCTATATTATACCTCTCCTATAAAAGAGAAGTCAATTTATGGCAAAGGTATGAACGAAATTCAATTACCTTTGATTTTCAACGATACAAAATTTCATGTCTTTCCTTTCAAATAATACTTATCTGGTAAAATCCGAGGCCCGCAAATTGGGGTTTGAATATTGTGGTATTGCCAGGGCAGAATTTTTGGATGACGATGCCCGGAGGCTGGAACGCTGGTTGCAGCAAGGCATGCAGGGAACCATGCAATACATGGAAAACTATTTTGACCTGCGAACCGATCCCACCAAATTAGTCCCGGGAGCGCGGTCAGTTATTACTCTTTTAATGAATTATTTCCCAAAAGAAAAGCAAAACCCCAATGCCCCAAAAGTCTCAAAATATGCCTATGGCCGTGACTATCACAAGATAATCCGAAAAAAATTAAAACACTTTTTAAAGACCCTCCGTGAAGAAATTGGAGATATTCAGGGAAGAGGGTTTGTAGATTCTGCCCCGGTTCTTGAACGCAGTTGGGCACAAAAGAGCGGCCTGGGTTGGGTAGGAAAAAACGGCAACCTGCTCACCCGCCATTCCGGGTCTTATTTTTTTATTGCTACTCTCATAACAGACCTTGAGCTTGAGTATGATGATCCTTTTGCAAAAGACTATTGTGGCAGTTGCCGGCGCTGTATTGAAGCCTGCCCAACCGGAGCCATCGGAGAAGACAAGAAGATCAATGGTAGCCAGTGCATATCGTATTACACCATTGAGCTAAAAGAACATTTGATACCTGAAGAGCAAAAAGGGAAATTCCAAAACTGGATGTTCGGCTGTGATGTCTGTCAGGAGGTCTGCCCCTGGAACCGCTTTGCCAAACCAACAGAAGAAGAAGGTTTCAAACCCTATCCAGAAGTGCTAAATTTTACCACTGCTGAATGGGAAGCCTTAACCGAAGAAACTTTTAACGAGATTTTCCAGGGTTCCCCTATCCGCAGAAGTAAATATTCCGGAATTAAAAGAAATTTAAAGTTTTTGAAAGAATAAGGGCATAAAAAAAACGGCAGATTACTTACATCGCACCGCTACAACCACCTGCCCTTGCTACATTCCTGTCCTGGGGGATTCAGTAGGAGCTGGTCGTGTAAGACCTGCCGCACGCAAAAGTATTATTTTTCCGGCTTACAAAAAAATCATTTTCGCCTACGCTCCTTTTTCCAGCGATCCAATAGCTCTTGCTCGGTAGGCAAAGTGATGTCTTCAACCTGTGTTTTCACAGGGATCAGGCAGCTATCTGCAAGCTGAGCGTCCCATTTAAAAATCCCTTTTACCTGGATATCGTGCACTGCCGTATCAGACTCCGGCAGCAACAGCACGTTTCCCAGGAGTTCACCTGCAGAAGCCTGAAAGCGAACCTTAACCGTATCCAGCGGGTAAATTTTACCACTGCTAAAATGGCCTTCCATATTTAAATAAAATTCCACATCCCGCTTCAGGCTATCCGTATAGAGGTTGAAATGAATACTTTCCAGATAAGGAAGAGCAAGTTCACAGAATAAAAGAGTATCGGAATAACTTATTTTTAAATCTACCATATGCCCATTCTCCCATACCTTCCGGGGATCAAAATACAACATCCCCGCTTTCACAGTCCCCTGGGGAGAAGTAATTTTAAGCCTGTTCCAACGAACCTTTCCCCGAAGATAACCCCACGTGGCACTCTTTTTATTATCAGAAAAAGTAAAGACCAACCCTATCGGGACCCTGGCAAATAGCTCCGGAACCGCTGAAGAATCAAACTGCGCCTGAACCTTTACAGGTTTATTTTGTTGAGCAAATGAAAGAGTAACGCTCAATAGCAACAGAATACTTCCGACAAAACTAATTTTCATATAGTGCATCTGGTTCATACAATGTAATATAAGAAAAAATCGTTCCTATATTGAGATAATGACATGAACTGTGTTAATTTCTGCTTTTTGTTTGCTTTTTTTTACCAAATAAATTAAAATGGATATCGTTTTTCTCATTACGCTTCAATACATAAAACCGCAATTTGCAGTAGATCAATATTTCCCTAAACACAAAAAATATCTGGATCGATATGTAAAGAAAGGAAATTTCATTTGCTGTGGCAGAAAAAAGTTGCCAACAGCAGAATTCATTTTATGCATGGCAAAAGACAGAAAAGAAGCACAACGAATTGTAGCGGAAGACCCTTTTGACATCAACCAACTGGCTGTGTATGAAATCGAAGAATACAACCTTACCGCCAGTGACAAACGCTTTGCCTCCAGGATGGAGTAAAAAATATCTGACGAAACAGGAGATTAAAATATATTGAATTAGGTCTCATTTACTTCTCGCAGGCTTGTTTACTCGTTTAAGGTTTAGTCGCGACTATGGAGGAGGGGGATTCATAAGTTTTTACCAATATTTAGCCTCTGCCCCCACAAGACTTTGGTTTTCGGCGGCCAAAGCCTCTGGCAACGGCTCGCAGGCGGGGCTACGCGACAATTTAAGTGCCATTAGGCACGAAATATGGGTAAAAAGAATAATGGATTATCGTTAGAGTGCCTTTAAGTACTCGATATTATCTGTCTGAAACTATTAAATATCACGATTGCGAGCTTTAAACAATCTAACTTTAAAAATATATAAAAGAAATTACTCTGTTTCCTTGCGCCTGCGTGCATTGCTTTTTCTTTCCAGACCAGGCTCAAAAATTCTTTCGTCAAAAGGGAATTTGACAATTTCCATCACTTTTATACTGTTAAAATCAGGATGATGGGGATTTATCAATAAGTTATAATCACCCTTCGTAACTACTGATGGAACCTGAAGAACACAAAATTGATTATCGAAAATAAACTGATCTCCGATGCGCTGAGTAGCCGTCTGGTGAGGATATACATTCCAGTGGAGCGGCAACTCAGCAGGATTTACTTTTCTCAGAGAAATATCATCGGGCACGAAAAGTGTCATCATTACATAATCTACAGGAAAAGTAGCCAGCGAAAAATGTACCGCCACCTCTGCCATAGCCAGTGAGCGGTTGGCTGCGCAATAAATCACTTCCGTTCCCATGGAATTCCATCGTGCCCCCTTCACAGCAGCTCCTTTCCCGGATAAAGTTTTAGAAAACTTCTTTCGGGTCAATCGAAAAACTTCCATTTACACAAAAATTCCAAAATTAACCCGTGTAAGCTCGCCAACTACCATTTCTTTACCATAAGAATCTTTAATTAAGTCCTTCGGCCTGTAGCTGCCCAGCGCAAAGTTGGGCGTATCCAGCCAGAGCTTCAGCTTATCCATATCACCAAAAACGTCCATACCTAATTCGGTAACCTCCGCCATCTCTATGACCTTCTCTGCCTGAATGGGCTTTAAATGACGGGCTTCTTCCTTATAACGCCGCAATGATTTGATAGAAATGTTCAATAAATCTGCCCATTCGCTCTCGCTAAATGGCGTAACTCGCTGAATCAACATAAACAAAGCATAAGGAATCCCCTCGCGTATAAGGCCGCTAAGCAACAACTTATTGGTAAGCAATTCCTTAAAAGCCAGACTTTTAACGCTGCTGACAGCTCTGTTCTTTCCATACCCGGGAATCAACTCGGATACCTTCTGATTGAGTTCTTCCTGCATATTTACATACCCCTTGCCCATTTTCAATTATTTTAGAAATCTGTCCCAAATTTATGACATTTTTCCTGATTTAAAAAATATTTTTAGCTTTTATCAGATACCAGGCAACAGAAAAAGGAGAAAACATTAGAAAAACAGGCTGTAAAAGGAAGTTGAGCCACCCACCGGACTCGAACCGACGACCTACTATTTACGAAACAGTTGCTCTACCAACTGAGCTAGGGTGGCTTTGCGGTGGGCAAAGGTAAATTATTTCTCTGATTTACGAGATAGAGATTCCATACCTCATCAGATAAAAAATATCGAGAGGTTTAGATTTTATCACATCTTTTAAGGGTTTTATCACATCTTTTTTCAAAAAATATCTTCCAGAAGTATCATTGCATAAAATTCACTACAATGATTATCATCATAACAATATTGCTTATATTTCTGATTGGTCTTTCTTCAGTTTATTTTTTGAGTAATTTTAAACGCCGGCATACCCTATTCGGCAGGATACTGACGGAATTTATGATTGCTGTAATAATATGGATCGTAATTGCCACCTGGTTATTGGCCTTGCAATCTACGAGCCTACTCTCCAGATTAGGTACTTTGATATGGTTAACTATGGTACCTTATGGGTTTCTGGTTTTTATGGTAAACCTTTACTGGCTATTAAGGGAGACCGAAAAAAGGGATAGAAAGAGAATCTTATTTTATAGCATTCGATTAATTGCCATTATAATCCTTTGTTCTCCACTCTTTTTAATTTTCTTTTCAATTGATGGCCAAAATGTAATGGAAATCCAGACCTATCTATTCTTTCTCCTGGTTACAACTATCGTTTCCATTTCAATGGCGGGGCTGGTTTATCAAGATAATAAACAAAAGATTTACCAATTAATCTCCCTGAAAAAGGCCTTGGGAAAATCTGCTGCAGATTTACAATTTCTCCGCTCTCAGATCAATCCTCATTTTCTATTTAATGCCCTTAATACAATATACGGAATAGCAATTCGTGAAAATGCAGCTAAAACAGGCGAAGGAATTCAGAAATTGGGGGATATGATGCGGTTCATGTTACAAAATAACCAGAAAGATAAGGTCGCCCTGGCGAGCGAAATAAATTATCTAAAAGATTATGTATATATGCAACAATTGCGTTTGGCAGAATCAGATAACATTCTGATAGAAATTAACATCAATGAACCTTCTAAAGAATATTTCATAGCGCCCATGTTGCTTATTCCTTTTGTGGAAAATGCATTTAAGCACGGCATAAGACTACAGGAAAAATCCTGGATCTGCATTGAATTGAATTATAACAATAATTATCTAAAATACAAGGTTCGCAACAGCCTGCATAATAAAACCGGTCGGGATACCGAACATCAACAAAAAGGCATTGGGTTAGAAAATGTAAAAGAACGGTTGGAGCTACTATATCCTGAAAAATATAGCCTGACAATTAATAAAAACAAAGTCGAATTTATTATTAATTTATCCTTAATTTTAGAATCATGAAATACCTCGGATTATTAGCCATTAGCCTATTCTATTGCAAACCCATGCTATCTCAAGGTATCCAATTCCAGCAAGACACTACTGCAACATGGCAAACTATCCTTTCTTTAGCAAAGGATTCCGGAAAAATGATATTTGTAGATGTTTATACCAACTGGTGTGGACCCTGCAAACGAATGGATAAGGACGTTTTTCCCTTAAAAAGAGTCGGAGATGTATTTAATAAAGAATTTATCAATTATAAATTGAACGCAGAAAAAGGAGTGGGTCCACAGTTAGCAAGAAAGTTTAATGTCATATCTTATCCCACGTACCTATTTGTTCGTGGAGATGGAACTTTAATATATAAAGCACGAAGCGCTATGGACCCTGACAGATTATTACAAGAAGCCTATAACGCTTTAATGGAAACCGGCGAGCCACTGACAGTAAAAGAAATGGACAGCCTATATCCTACCCACAAGAAGGACAAAAATTTTATGTTTAAATATCTCAAAAAGCGTACCCTCCTGGACTTGAACAATGTAGAACTCCTGGATAACTATTTTACGCTTTTAACGAAAAAGGAACAAAGCAAACTTAAAAATCTGCAATTAGTAGTGGAAAATGGAAGTTTTTTAAATAAAAACTT
>CAYRBD010000007.1:0-36434 GCA_964422465.1 uncultured Chitinophagaceae bacterium | reverse complement strand
TATTACTGGGGAACAAGAAAATACAAAAAGTATTTTCAGGAGGCTATGAAATATATAGACAAACAACTTTTGGCCTTATCGTCCGCAGGCCTTGACAGTATGGATAAAAAGGTATATACTGAGGTAATCCCGGAAGTCGATCGCTCACTCGCCAGCAGGAAAGATTTAAACAAACAGGAAAAGACCTATATAAGAAATACCTATAAAAAAACACAGACGATACAAGTAACAAACCTATTATATAATACCAGTAAAAATCTCCTGGAATGCTGCGGTAATAAACCGGTTCTACAAAAGGTCGGTCAATGGATGAAACACTGTATTTCCCTTTCTGAAAAAGATACTTCCTATTTCAGAAACGTTTACCCTATATACCTGGATACCTATGCCTCTTATTTTCTAAAGGCGGGCAAAAGGAAAAACGCTATCAAAACTGAACAGAAAGCCATTTCTTTTTTGAAAAACTACCCTGAAAATCACATCATAAAGCAATACATGAGACAATTGACAGCTATGAAAAATGAATAATTAGATATCAATAATTATTATAAAAATGACAGCCATTTCAATAGATGATGAACCCATTGCTCTGGAAGTAATAAAATCCCTTGCTTCCAAAGTCTCTTTTTTGGAGTTACAAAAGACTTTTACAAGCGCTTTTAAAGCAATGGACTATCTACAGAAAGAAAAAGTGGATTTACTCTTTCTTGATATTAAGATGCCCGATATTTCAGGAATAGAATTTCTGAAGAGTCTTTCTAATCCTCCAATGGTTATTTTTACCACCGCTTATTCAGAGCATGCTGTACAAAGCTTTGAACTGGACGCAGTGGATTACCTGTTAAAACCATTTTCATTAACTCGTTTTTTAAAGGCCTGCAATAAAGCGCAAGAACTGCTCCAATTGCGAGATAAACCAAAAAATGAGATTTTATCCTTTATCTTCATAAAGAGTGGATATGAACAACTTCGCGTTAATACATCAGACATTCTATACGTTGAGAGTGCAGGGAATTATATGTCATTTATCCTTAAGAACAGAAAAATTATATCCCGTTTGTCTATGCAGGAAGCGCTGGCTATCTTACCTAAAAAAAAGTTTATCCGAATACACCGCTCTTTTATTATTTCTCTTGACAAGATTATAATGGTAAGTCGCCATAGCGTTTTAATGAACAACAATATCACCCTCCCCATTGGCATGAAATATGAATGTGATCTGGAAAATATTAATACGAGATTAGAGAATAAACCTTAACAGGCATTCTTATCCTATCCAATTCTACTGTTCTACAGCCACCTCTTTACTATCAGGAACAAATTCCAACACCGGTGAATTCATACAATACCGCAAGCCGGTGGGCTCGGGACCATCGTTGAAGACATGCCCCAGATGCGCGCCACAACGGGCACAGAGCACCTCCGTCCGATCCATACCGAAACTATGATCGGGCTTATAAATAACCGCCTGCTTACGAGCGGGCTCAAAAAAGCTGGGCCAGCCGCAAGTACTGGCAAATTTCTCATCTGAACGAAAAAGTTTATTCCCACATACAGCACAATAATAGGTGCCCAACCCCTTGTAATCCCAATACTTACCGGTAAAAGCACGTTCGGTGCCCTTTTCAAATGCAATATGATAAACCTCTGCCGGTAGAATCTTTTTCCACTCAGCCGGAGAGACATTCAACTTTTCTGTATCTGTTCGAGAATAATAAGGATTATTGGAATGATTCACTTGCTTAGCCTGCATAGTATTCTGTTTTTGTGCCATTGATGCTTTACTCTGCGAATGTACGCACCCGCCAAATAAGAGGGGCAGCATCAGAAGCCATAAAAGATTTAAATATTTCATTACAAACTTTAAACAAATTCCCGTGTTATAAGTTGTAAAATTATGAATAATCTGCGGTACATAGCGCCCACTTTAAGTCTTTTTGCGTTCGTGGTTCTGTTGTCTTGCGGTACACAGAAGCAGGCCATTGGAGAAAAGGAGGACACCGCAGCCCTGATGGAATCGGGCCACTACCGGTTTGAAGCACAAAGATTTACTACCCAGAGCGGATTCAGCAGAGCGCTCACCACAGCTTATGATTTATCCATATCCAAAGATACCCTAAAAGCCTGGCTACCTTATTTTGGACGCGCCTATCAGGCGCCAATGGACCCCTCAAAAGGCGGAATTGACTTTACTTCGACAGACTTCGCCTATTCCATCCACAAAAATGGGGAAAAGGGATGGGACGTTAAAATCACGCCCAATGATCACCGGGAAGTTACTTCCATGACTTTATCCGTTTCTACCTCCGGTTACGCCACATTAAATGTAGTGAGCCTCAATAGGCAACCCATTTCATTTTACGGAAAAATTGCCGCAGCGGATTAACCGGGCCACGGGCGCCCTTTGTTTGATTTAATGAAAGAGACTTGCTAATTTGCACTCCAATTCAAAAGAAAAAATTTATGTCCCTTACCGTAGTCGGCTCTATGGCCTTTGACGCAATTGAAACTCCTTATGGAAAATCTGACAAAATAATAGGGGGAGCAGCTACTTATATTGCTTGGGCTGCCTCGCAATTTACACAGCCTATAGACGTGGTTTCTGTTGTTGGAGGCGATTTTCCTCAGTCAGAAATGCAGGCTTTAGAGAAAAGAAACGTCTCCCTGGAAGGCGTAGAAATCAAAAAAGATCAGAAATCCTTCTTCTGGGCAGGAAAGTATCATCAGGATATGAATACCCGGGATACACTGGTAACCGAGTTAAATGTACTGGCCGATTTTGAACCTGTAGTGCCCAAAAGCTACCAGGAAGACGAATATCTTGTATTGGGGAATTTGAATCCGGGTGTACAACTGAGTGTCATCAGTCAAATGAAGAAACGGCCAAAGTTAATTGCACTGGATACCATGAATTTCTGGATGGACAGCGCCATGGAAGAATTAAAGGACGCCATTTCCAAGGTGGATATCTTATTGATCAATGACAGCGAAGCCCGGCAACTGAGTAATGAATATTCACTGGCAAAAGCTGCCAGAAAGATTTTTGAAATGGGGCCTCGTTTTCTGGTCATTAAAAAAGGTGAGCATGGTGCGCTGCTTTTCCATGAAGACCAAATCTTTTTTGCACCCGGCCTGCCGTTGGACGAGGTATTTGACCCTACCGGGGCAGGCGATACATTTGCAGGAGGCTTTATGGGATACCTTGCCCATACAGAGGATATTTCTTTTGAAAATATGAAATCCGCCATTATTGCAGGCTCGGCTCTGGCTTCCTTTTGTGTAGAAAAATTTGGTACCCAGAAACTCCGTGAAATCACTGAAACCGATATTAATAAGCGCATCCAAAAATTCATTGATCTTATCCTAATTCCTCATGCCGTACAAATGAAATAAAGATACCGGGAAGGAACAGTTCTATCAGAAAGTTTAGGGAAGTCCCGCGCATTCCCTACTTTTGAGAAATGAAGATTTTGCATACTGCCGACTGGCATCTGGGAAAGCGCCTGGATCATTTTTCCCGCTTTGAGGAGCAGGTGGAGGTGATGGATGAAATCGTAAAAATTGCTGATGAACAAGAGGTAGATATGGTGCTTATTGCAGGTGACTTGTTCGATACTTTTCACCCTGGGGTAGAAGCAATAGAGCTATTCTATAAAACAATGAAACGCCTGTCCAAAGGAGGGCAGCGCCCTGTTATTGCCATCGCCGGCAATCATGACTCACCAAGTTTCATAGACGCTCCCGATCCACTGGCGCGGGAATGTGGCATTATTTTAATCGGCTATCCACAGGCAGAGGTTCGCCCTTTTCGTCTGGAAAAATTTGAAATTTCTAAAAGCGCGGCAGGATTTATTGAGCTAATCCTCCGGAAACATGCGGCTCCTGTCCGAATAATACATACCCCTTATGCCAATGAATTGCGGCTCAAAAAATACTTTGGAGAACAGAAAGAAACAGCGCTCAACAAAGTACTGGCAAACCATTGGGAAAAAATAGCCCGTGAATTTTGTGACAACAAAGGGGTTAATCTTTTGATAGCCCATCTTTACATGAACCGGCGGGGCGGAACCCTTCTGGAAGAGCCTGAGGGAGAAAAACCCTTAAAAATCGGGAACGCAGATATGATTTTTTCCGATGCCATTCCAAAGCAAATTCAATATACTGCCCTGGGACATCTGCATAAGTTTAATAACATTGGAAGCCCGGAACAGCCGGTTGTTTATGCCTCTTCCCCCCTATGCTATAGTTTTGGCGAGGCAGGACAGAAAAAACAAGTTTGTATTATTGATACAGTGTCGGGCAAAGCGGTATCTTTTGAAAGAAGAACATTGCAAAAGGGCCGGCCACTTACCCGTAAAAAATTCGACGATATAGAAAAAGCAATCCACTGGTTAAGGCAAAATACGAAGACTTTAGTGGAACTAACTATTGAAAGCGAAAGCTTTTTAAAAGCAGAAGACCAAAAACGTCTTTTTCAGGCTCATGAAGGCATCATTCAACTCATTCCCAGGGTAAAAGGTTCTGAATCAGGTAGAGACATACAAAATACAATCAATTTAAACCAGGACATTTACACCCTTTTTCAGGATTATTTTAGGTCAGAAAATGCGGGGCAGGCACCAAATGAAGAGTTGATGACATTATTTAAAGAGGTGTTGAACCTGGAACCTGAATCTGAAAACCATTAAAAATGATCCCCATAAAACTTACTATAGAAGGGCTTTACTCCTATCAAAAAAGACAAACTATTGATTTCAAGAGCCTGACTGATGCCGGTTTGTTTGGTATTTTTGGCCCGGTCGGGTCGGGAAAATCCTCCATCCTGGAAGCCATTTCTTTTGCGCTGTATGGTGAAACAGAACGGTTAAACAACAGGGATCGCCGGACTTACAATATGATGAACCTCCGGTCCAACCGATCCTATATTGCATTTGACTTTCTTAATTATAAAAATAAGCTTTTCAGGGCAGAGCGATCCTTTAAAAGAAGCACTAAAAATTTTGAAAAAATTACCCCGGTAAATGAAGTTGTTTTCTATGAAAATAAAAATAAAGAATGGGTGCCTGTAAAACACGCAAACGCTTCCGAAATAGTTGGCCTGAGCTACACCAATTTCAAGCGCACCATCATCATCCCCCAGGGGCAATTTAAAGAGTTTTTGGAATTGGGCGCAAAAGACCGTACAGAAATGATGAAGGACATCTTTCAACTTCATCGTTTTGATTTGCAGGAGAACGTAAAATTATTAAATAAAAATAACCAATCCCAACTGGATCATACGGACGGCCGGCTTTCCGGATATGAATCCGTGAGCGATGAGAATATTAAGTCGCTAAAAAAAGAATTAGCAGAGCAGCAAAAAGAGGCTGCTGTTCGCCAAAAAGCTTTTGATACACACAATGAATATTTTCAACAGCTTAAAGTTGTAAAGGCTGATTTTGAGAACCTGAAACAAAAAAGAAAAGAATTTAATCTTTTAGAGGAACGGAAAACAACAATAGATCAGGAAGAGACACAACTCGCTACGTATGAACGCATTTATGACGCATTCCACCAAATTCTCAGGGAAGAAAAAAAAGTATTAACTGATTTAGAAAGGAAAAAACAAGAAACAGAAAAGCAACAAGAACAACTTTACGCTACCGAAAAAAAAGTGGACGCCCTTAAAAACCGGATTGAAGAGATTCAACCTGACTATGATGCCCTTTCTGATAAACGGCTGGAAGAATATGACCTGGCCTTATTGATACAAATTCAGAATTACACAAATGAAATTAAGAAATTAGTAGAACGCACTCAAAAAGGCAAACAGTATGTTGAAGAAGCCAGGCGGCAGGAGCAGGAAATACAAAACCAAATTAAAACTGCAGAAAAAAAGATTGAAAGCCTCTCTGCCGGGCGGATTGAAACAGCCATCCTGATGAGTGTCAACAATTGGTTTAACGAACAAAGAAACCTGCATCAAACGCTATTACGTAAAGAGCAGGAGCTCAAAGACCGGGCACAACAGGCAGCCACAATTACCAGCCAGTTAAAATCCACGGAAATGCAGATAGATAGCTTTGAAGCAGACTACCAGAAGCAAGTCTTGCAATTAGAGGCTCGTAAAAAGGAACTGGAATCACAGAAAAGTTACTTTAAGGTTCAGGAAAAACTATCAGAATATGCTCATGACCTGAAGGTTGGAGAACCCTGTCCCCTCTGCGGATCACCGGAACATCCTTCTATTGCTGAAATTGAAGATGTTACAACAAATACAAAGGCTATTGAACAAGAACTCCTTACCCTTGAATCAGAATCAAAAATAAAACAAAACAAATACTATAAATTTAAAACTTTAATCGACCGTAAGGCTCTGTTTGAAGATCAGGTTAAACAAATTAACCAGGAGCTGGCCATCCTGAAAGGTCAGATCAGGGATCATCGGAAAAAATTTATCTGGAAAGAATTTGATGCCGATGACATCGCAGCATTTGAAAAAAGAAAAGAGGAAGCTGCCGAACTTGACAAAGTAATTGCAGCCGGCAACAGGGACCTCTCGGAACAACGAAAGCAGCTTGAAAAAACAATACAGGATGAAAAAAAATTCTCAGAAGCACTGGAAACCTTCAAAAGAGAAGAAACCAAAAAAAATTCTCAGATACAACAAAATAAATCCCTGTTAAAAAAGCTTGATTACGATAATTTTAAAACAGTTGATCCAATATCCCTGGAAAAACAGTTAACTGAACTAAAAAGAGAGAATGTTGCTATTGAAACAAAATACAAACAGCTTACGGAAGACTTTAACCGACTCACTCCCCAAGTAGCAGCCAGGACTGCCACGGTTAACAGCTTAAGAACGCAACTTGAAGAACTTCAAAAACAAGCCACATCATTATCTCATGAAATCCATAGCACTTTAAGACAGCAAAAAATAGATTCCCGGGAAGATGTGTATCAAATTTTAGAATTGAATTTAGAAATACCACAGATCCGAACACGGATTCAGGACTTCCGGTTACGTTATCTTACCCTCAAAAATAACCTGATAGAACTGGAAGCAAAGTTAAGAGGGGTTGCCTTTGATGAAACCCTGTTTAAAGACCAGGAACAAAAACTGGCACAGCTTGACAGGCAACTAAAAGGCGGTAACGAGCAGGTAGCACAAACAAAAGGCAGGGTAAATCAGATGAGTGAAAAGCTAATTGAGAAAAACAAATTACTAGAAAAAAAAGAAAAGCTGGAAAAACGTGCACGGAATCTTAAAATAATAAGTAAACTATTTAAGGGCGCCGGTTTCGTAAAATATGCTTCTTCCATCTATTTACAACAATTATGTGATCATGCCAATATCCGGTTCCACCGGATGACAAAAAACCAACTCAGTTTACGACTGGATGAAAACAATAATTTCGGGGTTATTGATTACCTTAACGAAGGGCGGAGCAGGAGCGTCAAAACGCTGTCCGGCGGACAGGCATTTCAGGCTTCTCTCTGCCTGGCACTGGCATTAGCTGAAAGCGTACAAGCTAATGCAAAGGCAGAAAAGAATTTCTTTTTTATCGATGAAGGATTTGGCACTCAGGATATGGAATCTGTTAACATTGTATTTGACACCCTGCTGAACCTGCAAAGGGAGAACCGAATCATAGGAATCATTTCCCACGTGGAGACGCTGAAAGAAAAAATTCCCATAGCGTTAACAATAGAAAAAGACAAGGAAAAGGGAAGCCGGATAATCCGGGAGTGGTAGGGCTCATCTTCTGCACTATTTTCCTGTTAGCCCTTCTTCAATTTTTCCGTTGGCTACTTTATCGGATAGTGTTTGATCTTTCTATGCCTCTATAATTCGTTCCATATTACTTCATGGCCAGTTGCTTTGATTCTCCCTGTTTATAGCGGTTGCTGGCCGCCAGTAAAAAATCAATAAAATGCTGCGGATCAGGATCAAACCGATAGCCTTTGCTCATGAGCGATTTTCCCTCATGATTCAAAAACACATAATAGGGTTGTGAATTTCTATTGAAGTGGACAATCTCAAAATCCGCGTTCATCTGCCCGATGGTTTTGATCTTTGATTGATCAAAAGTAGAAACATACTGCTGATCCTCCGGAAGTTTGGTCCGGTCATCCACATAAAGCTGCAGCAGCACGAAGTCCTGATTGATAATTTTTACAACCTCCGGATTTGTCCAGACAGCGCTCTCCATTTTCCGGCAATTGACACAAGACCAACCGGTAAAGTCAATCATCAGGGGTCTGTTAAGCTTTTTGGCGGCAGCCATCGCTTCATCATAGTCGTAAAAGGCTGTATAGTTCTCCGGGGTGGCCTTGGCAAAAATATCCACATATTTCTCCGGGCGAATACCCTCGTAGGCAACAGCCGTACCTGAGGAGGATCCACCGCCCGCCATCCCCGTGGTATAATTGAAACTCGAATAAGCCGGTAAAAAGCCGCCTACAATGCCTTTGAGTTGTACTCCAAATAATCCGGGGACCAGGTAAACGGTAAAGGCAAAAGAAGCAATGGCCAGCATCAGGCGTGTGATAGACACATGCTTGACCTCACTATCATGCGAAAACCGCAATTTCCCTAAAAGGTAAAACCCAATGAGCGCAAAAATAACGATCCAGATACAGAGAAACACTTCCCTGCTCAGGATTCCCCAATGGTAAGCCATATCTACGTTGGACAGGAACTTGAGGGCCAGGGCCAATTCCAACAATCCGAGCACAACCTTTACTGCATTAAGCCAGCCTCCGGCCTTTCCTACCCTGTTGAGCCAACTTGGAAAAATAGCAAAAAGAGCAAAAGGAATGGCCAGAGCAACCGAAAATCCAAGCATCCCTACCAGCGGACCAGCCTTACCTCCCTGTGCGGCCAGTACCAGCAGGTTACCGATGATCGGGCCCGTGCATGAAAAAGAGACAATTGCCAGCGTAAGCGCCATAAAGAAAATCCCAATGAAACTGCTGGCCCCAGCCTTAGAATCAGCTACATTCCCCCATGAACTGGGTAAAGTAATCTCAAAGGCCCCCAAAAAAGAAAGCCCGAAAAGCAAAAAGATAACAAAGAAAGCCAGATTGGCCCAGATGTTACTCGCCAGTTGGTTAAGGGCGCTGGGACCGAAAATCAGGGTAATCAGAAACCCAAGAAGGGTATAAATAATGATAATAGACAACGAGTACCAGATGGCATTGCGGATACCTGCTGCCCGCGTTTCACTTCTTTTGGTAAAGAAACTTACCGTAACCGGAATGACGGAAAATACGCAAGGAGTTAACAGTGCAATAAAACCGCCACCAAAAGCAGCCCAGAATATCCAACTCAGCGACTTTCCGGTTGCATCATCCGTATCATCAGCGGCTTTTATTTCTGCCTCCGGCTTTTTGTCAGACTGCGCCTCTGCCCCTGTGGAACTCCCTCCGGCCGCAGTTACAGCGGCAGCCACCGGACTCCCCTCTGCATCCTTGAGATCAAATTTAAAAGGGACATCTTTCGGGGGAAGGCATTGCTTATCATCACAAACCATGAACTCTACCGTGCCTTCTAATACTGTGCTTTTTTTCACAACAACCTTCTGCACAAAGTCCACTTCATTTTCAAAAAAATTTAATTTGGAATTAAAGACCTTATCAAACTCGCTTATTTTGTCTCCCTTTTCCTCCACTTCGCCCACAAGATCAAGATCGTTGTTATCCTCAAAGCTAATAGTAGTAGGGATAGGCCCCTCTCCAGCCTGTTGGGCATAAACGTGCCATCCCGGATCAATAGTAGCCGTTAAATGAACGAGGTAGGTCTTTTCACCGGTACTGCTCAGTGAATCCGGAGCCGGTGTGGCAGAAAATTCCCACTGGACAGGTTTAAGTATCTGCGCACTAAGCCCTAATGGTAGCAAGGCTAACAATACAAAAAAGACAATTCTATTTTTCATCACGGATCAATTATTATAAACTGATCTTAAAATCAATATCTTTGGGAGGCAGGCACTGTTTGTTGTCGCAAACCATGTATTCCAACGTTCCTTCTACTGCCTTCGCCCCCGGTTTAGCCTGGACATATTGAACAAAATCTACGGTGTTTTCAAAATATTTTAATTCAGAATTGAAGTTTTTATCGAAGGCTTTCAGTTTTTTACCTACGGCCCTTACTTTCCCTTTAAAGACCAACTTATCATTTTTTTTAAAGGTAAAACTCGTGGGAATCGGGCCCTCTCCTGCATCCTGCGCATATACGTGCCAGCCCGGATCGATGGTAGCTTTCATGTGGATAATGTATTGATCATCTCCCACTTTCTGTTTGCTGTAGCTCCAGTGAACAGGGTTTAAAATCTGTGCATTCATCAACAACGGCATCATTAACAAAACAACAGCCAGTCCCAATAATTTTCTCATAACAATTATTTTTCTCTTTTAATTAAAACTCATTCCTATCGTTCTCACTATGCCGGCATAGCTACTTCTCCAAGTAATCCTTCAAGTATCAACCTGCCATCGGTATTTCCCAGAGCAGCAGCAGTGGCCCGCTCAGGATGAGGCATCATGCCAAATACATTTCTGTTTTCATTACAAATACCTGCTATATTATTAAGAGAGCCATTGGGGTTAAAATTACCCTCCTCTTTTCCATTTTTATCGCAATAACGGAATAAAATCTGCTGATTGGCCTCCAGCCGGGCCAAAGTTTTTTCATCCGCATAGTAGCGTCCTTCTCCATGAGCTACCGGTATTTTCAGGATTTTCCCCTGAAGTCCACGAGTTAAAATGGTCGTGGAATTATCAGTTTTGAGATAGGCATTTTTACAAACAAAAAGGCGTTGATCATTTTCCAACAATACGCCCGGTAGAAGTCCGGTTTCACAAAGTACCTGAAATCCATTACAGATTCCCAATACTTTACCGCCATTATCAGCAAAGTTAATAACCGCATGCATCATTGGGCTAAAGCGTGCAATAGCTCCACAACGTAAATAATCACCATAAGAAAATCCTCCCGGCAGTACGATGCAATCCTCCGCTTCGAACCCCTCCAGTGATTTATCTTTATGCCACAACTGGACTACTTCTGCACCCAAATCATCCCGAAGGGCATGAATCATATCCCTATCGCAATTGGAACCCGGAAAGACGACTACCCCAAACTTCATTTGAATTTATTTTAGCGCTTAATGCTGCAAAAATACGCTTCTTGTTCCAATCGGGCAGTTTGAGATAATTCTTTTAACAAAGATTTTATCGCCACCACTGTATATAAAGGACGAAACCAAGCGCTAAAAGATGAAGGAACCAGCCAAGGCCTCTTTTTTTTATATGAAAAAAACCACAGGCTATAAAAATGGACATTGGAATGAAAGCGATAAACCAACCATCTACACGGAAAACATCCGGTAGAAAGGGCAAAACCAGGGCAACAATCAAAAAAGCGAGTAAGGCGGTCCAGGATTTCCGAATATGGATCAGCATCTTGGTATAATCCTGCTGAAGGCGGAAACTGCCATAGATGAAATACAGCAAGAGGCCCGTCATTCCACTAAGAATCCAATAAGAATAAACCAGTTTAGGGATGCTAAATCCGGGAATAGGAATTTCTTTCATCCAGTCCCAATGACCGGTTAAAAAGAATATTGTAGCAATAAAATAATAAGGACAAAGAACACCCAACAGCGCCAGTATCCATTCCGAAAGGCGGAAAGGACGCATGCTTACGAAGGAAAACCAAACGACCAGAAGCAAAGCCATCGCCGGGAAATAAAGAAGGCTTGCAAAACCTACCGTAAGCCCGAGATTAAATGCAGTCGCCCGTGGCCTTGGAGTATCGTACAATTTAAACAACTGATAGACCAATGCCAGCATAAACATTCCGGCTACCAGCGGGGCAGAAAAAGCATTCCAGGAATCCAGAAAACCCGAGAAAAGGATAAAACTGAAGGCGGTGAAATGAGTTGTGCCCGGCAAAATATGAAAGCGGTTTATTTGTGCATTTAGTACAATACCCTCCACAAGAATCAATAAAATCGCGCATATTGTAAAACCCTCTGCTCCAACATGCAGGGTATTTTCAAGCCAATGAACAAACGGCTTATAAGCCAGCCCGTCGGAGGGAGCCGAAAACACCGGCTCCACGGGATGTGTCAGGTAGTAAAACTTGACGATCAACGCATAAAACAACAAGTAAATAAAGGTGTAGGGATTCCCTGAACGCAACCACTGAAACACAGTAAAGCTATTGAATTAAAAATCAATTTTAGCAAAGCAAATGTAATTCCTGTAAATACAGGGAACCACCACTGTCCGCGCCCCTATCTGCCGGCCATACCGGGGCATCCACTGATACCCGTTATCCAGCCCCCGTAAGGTTGGTAACTTACTCAGTTTCCCGTCGGGTGTAACGCTCATTGCCGTAAGCAGGTAAGACCTCCTGAAAGGGCTGTTATAAATAAACATCAGCGCGCTTCCTATATTGACCATTTCGTAAGACAGGAAGGAGGCATTGTCATCATCCTGCTGGTTCTTTCGGATAAAATTACTCCAGACCAACTGCCCCGAGTTGTCATAAGACAAAATGGCCACGTCCAGATAATGATAATTCACGCCTCTGTTGTTGTTAAATCCATAAGGGCTGTAGTACCAGGGTGAAAAAGGCGAATAATAATATGGAGAATAGTAAGGGGAGTAATAAGGCGAAAATCCCCAGGGGCTGTACATCGGATTCCAACGATTCCAGTCGTTATTTCTGGAGGTAGAATAATAATTTTCAGCAGTAACCAGAAAGCCGCCATCTCCGCGCACCACCAGTTTTCGGATGAAATAATTATCAAAAGCATTATTTATTGAGCCGCGCTGACTGGCTTCTTTCCTCAGGTTTTCCCCAAAAGGGAGAAATTTCAGATCATGAAACTGCCGGTCGTCCAAATTAAATTGCCCGGCATAGAGTCCTTCCACATTTCCACGCCTCGAATTGGTATAGAAAGAACCCAGAAAAACCTGGTTCTTTTTATTATCCAAACGGAGTTTCAGTTCTTCCAGAAAGTGGTTTTTCAGCGGCAGGGGAGAAACCGAAAAAGTGTCTGCCATGGGAGCTTTTACCACAAGGGCAGCCTCATTGATGTTGCTGTTTTTTGTGGGGCGGCTTTCTTTAACAAACACAAAATGACCATCATTCATCAGGCTGAACCCAGCGAGGAAAGAGCGATTATTTTCCATGGGCAGGGTAAGCCGGCTGTTAAAAAGAAAATTCAAATTCTGATCATAGGAAAAAGTATAAAAAATATTGTCCAGGTCCTTATCCTGATTGATTTTATATACGAGAATCCGGTGGCGGTCGTCCGCATGGATCAAAGTATATATCCTTGACTTTATTCTCTTGTGCCCTACCTGGCTGGAGTCTATCATGACCGGGTCTTTCAACACCTTGCCACTGCCATCCAACAACAATCCTTTGGCATAAACAAAATCCCCCTCCTGGTATTGATAAAACATTAAAAAATGATCCGGGAAAGCAAGGAAATCTACCCCCAGCAAGCCGTTCGTGATAAACTTAAGTTGTACATTCCCAATCAACTTCATATCCGGAGAATACACCGCTATCTTATGTTCCCCATCATTATTTTTATAAACCAGAATATGGGAAGAACTGGGGTCCTCTGAAGTAGGCCTTACACTCAATTTACCGATAATCTCAAACTCAGTATGCCTGTAATCATCTTGTTTCAAAGGTTGAGAATAGGTTACCTGTTGAGAAAAAGCAGGGATGGATAACAATAAAACCATTAATCCGCCAAGGAAGGTTGCCAGGTTTTTCATCATTTTAACTTCTGATTTATGCAAAAAAAAGAAATTTAGGGCAATACGTCATATAATATCTTGATAACAACCAAAATAGGTTTTTTATTTTTAACAGGCTCATTTTTAACAGGATTTTTAATTTACTCTCCCTGGATTCAGTAAACAATGCAGCTAAACAGCAGATTACCGCCTGAAAGGCAGGGAATAACCACTTTTTTGAGACTGGTTTGTTTCCCCAAACCGGGCAACCAATTAAAACCTTTATCCATGTGAGCCATAAGCGGCATTTTTTCTAAACTTTTATCCTGAAGAAAACGATAATCTCGCAACAGATAAATGTGGTTATTCAAAAACCGGGTCACCCCATGCGCTTTGTTTACCAGAAAATGTAAAGCCCGGCCATTGTTTACCACTATAAATGAGCCGGAATTTGTATAACTGTATTGCCCCTGCTCCTTTACAATTTGCTGGATTTCTTTGATTTCACCCGACTTGTCAAGGCTAAAAAGTCCGAGGGTTCCGTAATAAGTCTTGTTATCGGCATCATGAAACTCTTTTTCTGCAATTAAAAGGGCATCTCCTGACCGGCTAAAAATCAGTTTCCTTGGGGCAAAATTGTCAAAAACGGATTTCCTCCTGTTGCGCTTTCTCGCAAGTAATTTTCTGACATCAGCACTAAACTCCTGAAAATTCTTATCCCGCTGACGGATAGAATCCAAGCCGAACTGATACGTACTGAGGCCGACCAGGTGTCTTTTTTTAGTGTCAAAATTAAACGTATTGATCCACAATTCCTGTTTAGTCTCATTTATGGTCAACAAGGGATGGGAAGAAGGGAGATGTTCTTCAAAAAGCAGCCTGCGCGTCAGCACCTTATTTTCATGAGGAGGTTTATAATAAAGGGAAATGTTTCCAAAATAAGGCTGATAAGGATAGCCGCCTGCGCCGTACAGAAAGTACAAGCCTCCGCTGTTAGACAGCCTGATCTGCAGAGGCGCATTGTCGTAATCATAGGGAAAGGATATCTGCCCATTTTGAAGCAGTTTCAAGGTGCTATCCAGCAAAAAAGTCTTCAAAGTGAGGTGTTTATCTCCCTGTTTTTTAATGAGCTTGTAGATCATCAGGCGGTTTTTATCTTTAGAAACTACATCAGAGTAGGCCAGATCGCCCACCACGTCCAGTGGATGCAGTGTTTTATCAATCAGTTCCGGTTCTCCTGTTTTTTCCCCCTGGCTGTTGAACCGAACCGCCTTGCAATAGATATCGCGTTTTTTGGTAAACTGATAAAGCATGATAAAACTGCCGGGCAAGGCAACGAAATGCACATCCGTAAGATCATAAGGCAAAAAATCCAGTTGAATCGTATCTACCGCCTCCATTGTATTGTTGTAGCAGGTAATCTGGTGACTGGAATAGTTTTTAGTATAAATAAGTTGTTTTCCATTGTATTGACCAATGATCTCGAAGTGGGTCGTAGCAGCCCGAACGCCTGGCAACGCAGAATAATAAATCTGCTGGCCATAAGTTTGATCTAAAGCAAGCGTTACAACGGCCAATGAAAGGAATACAAGCTTGTGTAAAAACCGCCTCATTTTTCTGCATTTACTGGTTCTGGAAAAAGAAAGTTACGACTATTTCCTGAACCACACCTAAATAAAATCAAGAGGAGGAAAAGTACCCTTTAATACGGTTCGGTCATTGGCATAAAGCCATCGGTTTAAAAGGGTGGCATAAATCCGGCGAAAATCAATTTTGCTGTCCAAGATGTTGTCATCGGCCTTCTTCGGATCAAAATTTGTAAGGTCGGGAACCCCATCCAGAAGACCCGGTTTTTTCAGACCTCCTGAAATCAAAAATACACCGCCCGCCTTGCCGTGCTCAGTTCCCTCAGCGGCATTTTGAGTTATTGCCCTCCCAAATTCAGAATAAACCAGAATCATTACGCTTTGATGCCTCCTATTTCTTTCCAACTCTTTCATGAAAGCATTCAGGCCCGATCCCAGTTGATGAAGCAAAGCAGAATGTTGTTCTTGCTGATAAGCATGCGTGTCAAAACCGCAAAGCGACAGGTGGTAAACCCCGGCCGGAGAGGAGGAACAGATCAATTTTGCTATATTTTTCAACTTTTCTATAAAAGGACGATCAGCTCCCTGTTTTAAAAAAGTTCCGCTCCTGCTTTCTCCTTTTAAGGCAAGGTTCATCCTCACGTCTGCCTCTATGGCTGCCTGCCCGGGAATCAGTTCTAAATACCGGCCTATCCAACCGGTATGAAGCCTATCGGAAGCCGTCTCCCAATACCGGGACGCGCGGGCATGAGAATATTCCGGACGGGCAAAACCCACCCGGTTAAAAATGCCCAGCCAACCCTTGCCATACAGATGCCTAAGCCCTTCCAGCGCAGGATGCAGCCCAAGTTCATCATTCAGTTTCAATATCTTTTGAGAAGGGATACTCAAATGAGGACGTGCCTTGTAATACAACGGGTTGCGATAAGGAACAACCGTATTCAGGCTGTCATTTCCGCCCGAGAGAGTCAGCAGGATTAAAACCCGGTCGCTCTTCTGCCCAGTCTTTCCCAAAGCAGCAAGCGACCCGGGAAGAAACGTGGATGCAGAAGCCAGCGTGCCGGTATGGATAAATTTTCTGCGGCTGATGTTCATGGTTGCGTATAAAATGTTTAAATATAATGTAAAATCTTGTGAATTTATAATAGCCCCCATGATATTCGTTTCCAAAAGGCCAGGAGTTCACCCATGCATTATAGTCGATGTTGTACTGCTTCGAAGTACCGGAGCGGAGAGAGCCTACCGAAGGACAGGATTTTCCCTTCGCTCTGATAGCAGGCCAAAAATGCCGAAGGCATTTAATTTTGATAACCTCGTACAAGCGAAGCGCAGTACGAGGATAGAACCTACTCACACCATCTCCGAACTCCGTCAAGAGTTCAACCCTTGTTTCAGCAAAACACCTTTTTATGCTTTGTGAAATATAAAAAGTCATCCGGAATTGTATAAATAAGCTAACTTCCGTATTTTTCAGACCTTATCAAATAAAATTAAACAATGGCAAACAAGAAAATTAAAACGGGAATATGCTCCTATGGCATGTCTGGCCGGGTATTTCATGCTCCTTTCCTGGACTGCATGGAAGAATTTGACCTGGCAGCGGTAGTCGAACGCCACCAGAAGAAAGCTCAGGAGCGTTATCCCGAAATTCATTCTTTTAATTCGGTTGCCGAGATGCTGGCTGATGACAGTTTAGAACTTATTGTAGTCAATACCCCTAATGTCACACATTATGAATACGTGAAACAAGCCTTGCAAGCAGGCAAGAATGTAGTGGTAGAAAAACCTTTTACGGCCACTTATCAACAGGCTGCCGACCTGGTAAACAGGGCTGAAGAAGCAGGAAAAATGCTGGTGGTTTATCAAAATCGCAGGTGGGATAGTGACTTTCAGGTGGTGAAACAGGTGATAGAAAATAAAAGACTGGGGAAGTTGATAGAAGCTGAGTTTCATTACGACCGGTACCGGATAGAGGCCAGCCCCAAAAAGCACAAGGAAAAGGCAGACCCGGGCGTGGGACTTATTTTTGACCTAGGCCCTCATTTGATTGATCAGGCTATCGCCTTATTTGGAAAACCGGAAGCTATTTTTGCCCATATTCAAGCCTATAGGCCTCATTCTCTTGTGGATGATTATTTTAGTCTTCAGTTATTGTATGAGACTTTCACCTGTATTCTTAAAGCCAGCCTGCTGGTTCGTGAACCGATCCCTGCCAACGTACTGCATGGCACCTTGGGCAGTTTCATAAAATCCCGGGCTGATGTTCAGGAAAAAAATTTACAAGAAGGTCAGTCTCCCTGTACGCCGGACTGGGGAAAAGAACCTGATACGGAAAGAGGGCTGTTGCATACCCTCGAAAAAGGAGTAGAAATCCGGGAACGAATTCCTACTCCTAACGGATGTTACCAGCAATTTTACAAAGCAGTGTATGCATGCTTAAAAGAAGGTAAACCAAGACCTGTTCCGCTTTCCGATTCGCTTTTGAATATGCAAATAATTGAAGCGGCGCTTGAGAGCAATAACCAGATGAAAGTGGTGACCCTGAATTAACAAACGGCTAATCTCTTAATACAGGTCGTCATCGTCCTCATAATAGGAATCACCATCCAGGAAATCCATCCCTCCCAGGTCGTCATCGAAAAAGATATCGTCCTCAATGGTCTGCATTTCCTTTCCTGATCTCTTTTTAGACTTTGGTTTTTCGTCAAACAAGTCGGGGTCGAAAAATTCCTCATCGAAAGACCGGTTTGAAGCGCCCTTTTTGCTCTTTTGTTGAGGGCCTTTTACTTTGGGGGCGGCGGTTGTTCTTTTCACGCCTTTTTTCCCATTTTCAAATTTTGAGTTCATGTGCTATGATTTTATTAGGGTACACACAAATACAAACACAAAAGCTGAAACGTATGCCAACTGCTCTATACGAGCTATTCCGACATTTCAGGATGTAAAGGTTTGACGGTTTTTCCTAACTGCCAAATTTATTTTTAGAAATTTATTTTTTTACGATTGGATGACCCATTCGTGTCTCTTATTTTACCAGAATCTGGTCTCTGCCGGGGCCAGTAGAAACATATTTGACGGGCACATCAAGGTACTTTTCAATAAACCGGAGATAGTCTATCATTTCTGTGGGCAACTGGTCAAAAGTAACGGCTGTGGAGGCCGGTTCGCTCCAGGGTTCAAACTGGGTATAAACGGGTTTCAGGTTTTCCTCTTCCAGCCTAAAAGGAAGTTCCCTGGTTTCTTTTTCGCCTACCCGATAAGCCGTACCGGCTTTAATGGTGTCAAAATGATCCAGTACATCGGCTTTGGTCATTACCAACTGGGTTACGCCATTTAACATACAGGTATATCTGAGGGCTACGAGGTCCATCCATCCGCAACGCCGTGGCCGCCCGGTAACAGCGCCAAATTCGTTTCCGATCTTAGCCAGCTTTTCACCGGTTTTATCCAATAATTCAGTAGGAAAAGGCCCGCTTCCTACCCGGGTACAATAAGCCTTGGTTACGCCAATAACTTCTTTGATTTTTGACGGCGCTACGCCCATCCCCGTACATACAGCAGCCGATATCGTGTTGGAGGAGGTCACAAAAGGATAAGTCCCAAAATCAACATCCAGCATACTGCCCTGCGCTCCTTCAGCCATGATGCGCTTTCCTTTTTGGAGCAAGTCATTCACGAAATATTCTCCACTTACGCGATTCATGCCCCGCAGGTAATCAATGGCTGTAAAAAATTCTTCTTCCCATTGGGTTACTCCTTCCTCAAACTCAAAGTGAGACAGCATTTCCAGGTGTTTATTTTTCAGTTTTTCATAAGCCTCCCGGAAGTCCGGCCGGGTGATGTCTCCCACACGAAGAGAATTTCTTCCTGTTTTATCCATATAGGCCGGTCCAATACCACGAAGGGTTGACCCTATTTTTTCTTTCCCTTTGGCCATTTCAGAAGCTTTATCCAGAGCACGATGCGTAGGCAGGATCAGGCTGGTCTTTTCCGAAATGTATAATTTCTTTTTGAGGTCTATCCCAAGGGCCGAAAGCTCCTCGGCCTCTACCTGAAAAGCCACCGGATCCAATACGACTCCATTTCCGATCAGGTTGATCACTCCCTCGTGAAAAATGCCGGAAGGAATGGTTCTAAGAATCACTTTTTTACCATTTACATATAGGGTATGGCCCGCATTGGGCCCTCCCTGGAAACGAACGACCGCATCGTATTTTCCTGCAAAATAATCTACAATTTTTCCTTTCCCCTCATCACCCCACTGCAAACCAAGAAGTACATCAACCATGAATCAATATATTAGCTTTTGACAATCGGGCACAAAAATAGGCCATATCTGTTTTAAATAAAAAAAGAAATAGCTATTGCTCATCCGGCTCCATTCGGTTCACGGATTGAATACCTTTTATCTGTTCGAGGTTTTCGGCCAGTTCATCCAATTCACTTTTGTCATGAATATACACTTTAATAATTCCCTCAAAAATCCCCTCTTTCGATTCAATGGTAAGGGCGGCTATATTTATTTTTAATTTACCCGACACCACATCAGTAATGCCGTGAATAATACCCACATCATCCAGACCGGTAAGACGGAGGCCGGTAAGAAAAGAAATCTCCTTGTTTTTGGCCCATTTCGTTTTAACAACCCGATGCCCATAGTTTGATAAAAGTTGTGCCGCATTGGGGCAGTTGGTCCGGTGAATTTTTAATCCATCGCTGGCCGTTACAAACCCAAAGACATCATCCCCCGGGATAGGTTTGCAGCATTGGGCAAGTTTATACTGTATGTTATTTGCATCTTCTCCGAAAATGATCAATTCGGTATCTTTTGAAGAAGCAGGTTTATTCTCAGAATGGTCAACAATTGCAGCTTTTTGTGCTGCTGCAGGTTTTGACGGCTTAGGAGCCTCCAGGTGGTTGCCTCTTACTGTAAAGTGGGAAAGTTCCTTTAGATCCAGGTTCTTTCGTGCAATATCATAGGTCAAATCCAACTCCGACTGCTCTTTAAAATACTGCATAACTTCATTGATGTTGGAGGTATCCATAGGAACTCCCAGACGCCGTAGTTTCCTTTCCAGCATCTCTTTTCCATCTTTGGCTATTGCTCTTTTTTCCCCTTTAAGGGCATCCTTGATTTTAGACTTGGCTTTAGCGGTAACCACAACATTAAGCCAGTCTTTGGAGGGCTTTTGTTTACTTGAAGTAATGATCTCTACCTGGTCTGCCGTGTGCAATTTATGGCTGATGGGCACCAGACGGTAATTAACCTTGGCCCCAATACAGGTGGAACCAATATCGGTATGTATGGAAAAGGCAAAATCCAGCGCGGTTGCCCCGGCAGGCAATACTTTCAAATCCCCTTTGGGGGTATAGACATAAATTTCTTTTGAGAACAGGTTGAGCTTAAAGTCTTCCACAAAATCCAGCGTGCTTACATTGGGATTATCCAGGGCTTCCCGAATCTGCTGAAACCACTGGTCAAACTTGCTTTCCTGGTTTGTTCCTTCCTTGTATTTCCAATGTGCCGCCAGCCCCATTTCCGCAATTTCATTCATCCGGGTGCTGCGTATCTGAACTTCTACCCATTTCCCCTGTGGGCCCATTACCGTTGTATGAAGGGCCTCATAGCCATTGGATTTGGGATTGCTCAGCCAGTCGCGCAAGCGTTCGGGACTGGGGTTGTAATAGTCCGTAATGATGGAATATATCTTCCAGCAGTCTGCCTTTTCCCTATTGGGAGGGGAATTTAAAATAATACGAATTGCAAAAAGATCATAAACCTCTTCAAAGGTTACACCTTTTGTTTTCATCTTTTGCCAGATGGAATGGATGGATTTGGGCCTGCCGTATATTTGAATATCAAACCCTTCATAAGCCAGTCGTCTTTTAATAGGTTTTATAAATTCCTGGATATACCGGTTGCGCTGTCGTTTGCTTTCTTTCAACTTGCGGGCAATGGTGAAATAGGTCTCCGGTTCGGTGTATTTCAAAGCCAGGTCCTCCAGCTCGGTTTTGATGTTATACAATCCCAGCCTGTGAGCAAGGGGGGCATAAATAAAAACCGTTTCAGAGGCAATTTTCAGTTGCTTATCCCGTTTCATGCTGTCCAGCGTTCGCATGTTGTGAAGCCGGTCAGCCAGTTTTATAAGGATCACACGCGGGTCTTCCGCCAGAGTCAGGAGAATTTTTTTGAAATTTTCCGCCTGCTGGGTACTGGTATTGGTTTCTTCCAGTACGGTAGAAATTTTTGTCAGGCCATCAATTATTCGTACACACTGGCTGTCAAAATCCCGGCCTATATCTTCCAGGGTTATTTCGGTATCTTCAACAGTATCATGAAGCAACGCACAAATAGCCGATGTAACGCCCAGTCCGATCTCTTGGACCGTGATCTGCGCCACCGCGAGGGGGTGCAATATATAAGGCTCCCCCGACTTCCGTCTCATGTCCAGATGAGCTTCCGCCGCCATCTCAAAGGCATGCCGCACCTGGGCTCGGTCTCCTTTTTTTAATTTAGGCTTTATAGCGCGCATCAGGGCTCTGTACTGCCTGATGATCTCTCTTTTTTCCGCCTCTTCATCCGGGTAGAATTTATGTTTTACAGTATCTGGCATTTTTTCTCCTTACATTCTTTCCAATGCTACTAATTTACAATTAAAGTATGATTTAGTTTTTCAATTTCCGATGACAATTCTCTCAACTCCTGTTTCATCAAAGAAATATAGGATTCCACCTGGTCAAGCATGTCTGCTCTGTTCTTTAATTCTTCTGAATTGTATTCCCCTCCTTTGCCAAAATACAGTTTCTGGCGCTCATTTGCAGAGTCCTTTTTCTCGCTGGTAATTTGTCCAAAAAGCGCCCATTTTTCAACCAGTAACTTTACCAGTGATTTCTCACCACTATCTGGATCCTTATAAGTCAAATAGTACCAGACAGAGGGAGGATAATAGTCGGAAACAGTGGGGGAGTTCCAGATATCCCTGAGGGCATTCCGGGGATGTCGAAATTCAATCTTTTTCTTGTTGGTCAACATTAAAATACCAAATGCCGCTTCCACAATACTGGAGCCGATCGTAATATTGCTGGCTAATTTTCCGTTAGCATCATCAGACAATAATTCTGCCAGGATGGCCCCCGCAGCGCCAACGATTATGGAGCCAATCACCAGTTTATTTTCAGTATTCCCTTCTTTTTCCTTCAGATAATAAGCAAATTGGTCCGCCCTCTTTTCTTCACAATCCAGCTCACTTGCAATTGCCGAAATCTCGAGAGAAGCAATATTTATCCGTTGGTTAATCTTTTGTAAAAGGCCAACCCTATCCACTTTTTTTTCTGTATCTGGTAGAACTTTATACGCCATATTCAAGTGTACATATTTTGTCAGCAGATCAAGAAGACCGATTGCATTCGCTGTATTGAGCGACTGGCATGAAAACCGGTTAGTCAATACGGTATCCGGATGAAGTTGATAGAAAGGCCGGGGTAAACCGGCTTTTGGATAGTTTAAGATGGGGCGTTGGATACAATAGCTCTTGTCCCGGAGTACGCCCTGCTGAATGCTTTCAGTTTCGGCACAGGAAGTAAGGAAAAAACTCAAAATCAGAAGAAGACAGGTACTGGTAAACTTTTTCGTACACTCCATTTATTTTGTTGCTCTATTTATTTGCACGATAAAAATACAAAAATAGTATAAAAAAAGCCTACCTTTGCACTCCTTTTTGCGGGTGTGGTGAAATTGGCAGACACGTCAGACTTAGGATCTGATGCCGCGAGGCTTGGGGGTTCGAGTCCCTTCACCCGCACAACCTTAGAGGAGCCTTACCCATCCTGTTAGCCTGTCATGGATTTATGACTTCATGGCAGTTTTTTTTAAGTGGAATTATTATTGACTAATCAACCTCACAACTAATTTTAATTTATGGCAACGATCAACAGAGAAAACATTGGTGTATTAAATGACCGCATTACGGTAACTGTAAAAGAAGAAGATTATAACCCCGGTTTTCAAAAAATGTTGAAACAATACAGTAAAGACGCCAACATCCCGGGTTTCCGAAAGGGAAAAGTACCGGCATCGCTGATCAAAAAAATGTATGGCAAAAGCCTTTTCCCTCAGGAAGTACTGAAATCGGTAGAAAACGGGCTAAAAGACTATCTGGAAACGGAGAAACTGGACCTTTTTGGCCAACCTATTCTGGAGGAAAACGAAAAAGCCCCCAGGGTAGATATGAATAAACCGGAGGATTACTCTTTTGATTTTGAAGTTGGACTGAAGCCGGCTGTAGAAGTGGAAAACCTGGAAAAAGAGCTCCATTTTACCCGATATAAAGTAAAACCGGAAGATAAAGAAATCGAGGACCAGGTTAAGCAATTGCAATTAAATGCTGCTACCTTTGAAGAACTGGAGGAAATAAGCGATCGGGAGGACGATATTGTTACGGTGACTTTTGAACTTTCCGACCAGGAAGACAATAGCGTGGAGGGAGAAGAAAAACATGAAGAAAAGTATCGCTTTAGCTACTTTTCGCCGGCTTTTCGGGAGCAATTGAAAGGGAAGAAAAAAGAAGATACCCTCACAATACAATTAAAAGACGTTTTCGAGGATAAAGAATTGAACTGGGTAATTGAGGATTGGAAATTGGAGAAAGAGAATGCGCCGGACACCTACTATCTGGCAACCATCAATAAAATAGAGAAACCCATTCCCAGCGAATTAAATGCAGAATTCTTTGAGAAGGTATTCCCGAAAAGCGACATCACCACAGCAGAAGATTTCCGGAAAAAAATTGCCGAACAGTATCAGATACAATATGAACATCAGACCCGGCACCTGCTGGAGCATGAAATTTTTGGGAAACTGGTTGAGGATACCGAAATTGAATTACCGATAGCTTTTCTCAAAAAACAGTTGAAAACCGAGAACGGGAAACTGAAAACCGATGAAGAAGTTGAAGAACAATATCCTGAATTTGAGAAACAGACCAAATGGGGACTCATCACTTCAGCCATTATTAATAAAGAAGGGCTGGACGCCAGCGAAGAGGAAATAAAAGATCAGATCAGGCAACAGGTACTCGGCTATTTCCAAATGACGGAGACCTCCGAAGAAAATGAAGGCATGATCAATCAATTGACGGATAGCCTGATGCAGAAAGAAGGACAGATAGAAGAAGCTTATCGAACCATTTTGACCAATAAACTGTTTGATTGGTTAATCGAAAAATCAACCATTGAGGAGAAAGAGATCAGTGCCGAAGAACTTAGAAAAATTCAAGAAGAACACAACCACGCACATCATGAACATGGATAAAGAGTTTAGAAACTATGCTACGAAACACCGTGGAATAAACGGCCTGGCATTTGACCAATATACCCGTCATTCCGTAGAGGCACTGACGCCCTACATTATAGAAGAACGCCCCATGAACGTAGCTTCTATGGACGTGTTTTCACGGCTGATGATGGACCGGATTATCTTCCTCGGCGAGCCTATTAACGACTACGTAGCCAACATTGTAACGGCTCAGTTGCTGTTTATGGAATCGACAGACCGCGGGAGGGATATTCAAATGTATATCAACAGCCCCGGAGGAGCCGTTTATGCCGGTCTGGGTGTTTATGATACCATGCAGGTGATCGGACCAGACGTAGCCACTATCTGTACGGGAATTGCCGCCTCTATGGCTACCATCCTGATGTGTGCCGGAGTAAAAGGGAAACGTACCGCCCTGAAGCACGCACGCATCATGATGCACCAGCCTTCGGGCGCCATCGGTGGTCAGGCTTCCGACATTGAAATTACGGCCAGAGAAATCAAAAGAGTTAAAAAGGAGTTGTACGAAATTATTGCTCAGCATTCCGGACAGACATACGATCAGATTTTCAAAGACTCTGATCGGGATTTTTGGATGCTGGCCGAAGAAGCCAAAGCTTATGGCCTCATAGATGAAGTACTGAAGCCCAACTCCGAGAAACAAAAAGATGAGGAAAATAAGGAAAAGTAACCGCCTGTTCCCAAAACAAAGAATGATATGAATTTATATAACAATCCTATACGCCTCAAAGAAGAGGAAGAAGAACCCAAAGAGCCCAAAGAGTTAGAAAAACTCTTCAGCGTCCGTCAGTTTGATAAAAAATTCCTGGAGCAACGAAAGATATTTCTCTGGGGCGTTGTCGATGATGATTCATCGAAGGATATTGTGAACCGGCTTCTCTATCTGGATACGCTGGAGCCGGGAAAAGAAATCTCTTTTTACATCAGCAGCCCGGGGGGCATGGTAACCTCAGGCATGGTTATTTATGATACCATGCAAATGATCCAATCTCCGGTAGCCACTATTTGTATGGGAATGGCCGCCTCTATGGGCAGCATCCTGCTCTCGGGAGGAGAAAAAGGAAAACGAAAAATATTCCCCAGTGGGGAAGTCATGATCCACCAGCCTTCCATCGGCGGTATGTTCAGGGGAGTATCTGCCGACCTGGAAATACAGGCTGAGCAAATACAGAAAACAAAGGAATTAGGCGCCCGGATACTGGCAAAGAATTGCGGACAAACCTTTGAAAAGGTCATGAAAGATTTTGACCGCGACTATTGGATGGATGCAAAAGGCGCTATCGAATATGGTATTGTAGATGAAATTGTAGAAAAGCTCCACTAAACCCGGAGACGGATGCCAGAGTGGACTTTAAAAAAAAAGATCAATGAGTGATTACAAGGAAACTCACTGCTCCTTTTGCCAAAGAGGAGAAAGTGAAGTACAAATGATGATTGCAGGACCGGAAGGGCATATCTGTGATTCCTGTGTGGAGCATGCCGCAGCCATGCTGGAAGAACAACTGCCTGCATTTGCTACAAGAAGAAATAAGAACAAAGAAACAGCCTTCCCTTTTAATCCCGATATTGCCAAGCCAATAGAAATAAAGAAGTTCCTGGATGAATATGTAATCGGGCAGGATGATGCCAAGAAGGTGATGGCTGTTGCGGTTTACAATCACTACAAGCGGCTAAAACAGAAAATAGACGATGATGTGGAGATAGAAAAATCCAACATTGTAATGGTAGGAGAAACAGGGACGGGGAAAACACTGCTGGCCAGAAGCATCGCCCGGATGCTCCAGGTGCCTTTTGCTATTGTGGATGCCACGGTATTTACTGAATCCGGATACGTGGGAGAAGATGTAGAGAGCATCCTCACCCGTCTGCTGCAAGTGTGCGATTACGATGTAGAAGCGGCCGAAAGAGGAATCGTTTATATAGACGAAATTGATAAAGTTGCCCGCAAGCAGGATAATCCTTCTATTACCCGGGATGTAAGTGGAGAAGGGGTTCAACAAGGTCTGTTGAAGCTGCTGGAAGGAACGGATGTGCTTGTTCCGCCACAGGGTGGCCGCAAGCATCCCGACCAGAAAATGATCAAGTTGGATACCCGAAACATCCTGTTTATCTGCGGAGGAGCATTCGATGGGATTGATAAAGTGATTTCCCGCCGCATACAAACCCATACCATTGGATTCTCTGCCAGCAAAAAGGAAGAAGAAAAAACACAAAGCCATATTCTGCAGTATGTAAATGCACAGGATCTGCGCCACTTTGGGCTTATTCCCGAATTGCTCGGACGCCTGCCGGTGGTTACCCATCTCAATCCACTGGACCGGAAAGCGCTGAAAGACATCCTGACCAAACCCAAAAATGCACTGGTTAAGCAATACAAAAAACTTTTTGCAGCCGAAGACATTCAACTTACCATTAAAAAAGAAGCTATTGAATTTTTAGTAGATAAGGCTATTGAATACAAATTGGGAGCCAGAGGCTTGCGCTCTATATGTGAAGCTGTTTTGACAGACGCCATGTTCCGCCTGCCTTCTACCAACAGGAAAACATTTACCCTGACCAGAAATTATGCACAACAGCAACTTGAGCAATCCTCAGTAGAAAAACAATTAAAAGTGGCTTGAGAAGCGAAAGGCGGAAAGTGGAAAGTCAAAGGCGAAAAAGCAGAAAGCTAAAGGCTTCGAACAGCATACCATAAAACCATTTAACCATCCAACAATAAAACCATATAACCCCATGCAGGAATACATCAAAGAATTACAAGAAAAAGTAGGTCTTACGGAAGAACAGGCCACTCAGGCCGTTATGGTATTATTTGAAAAGTTAAAGTCCAAAATCCCGGAACCTTTTCAGGCAATGGCAGCCAATATGTTTGCCAGCGATCAGGAAGGAGATTCCCTGATAGACAAGCTGAAGCAATTTCAGAAAAATGCCGGGGGAGAAGGATAGTCCCTTCCTAACATAGAAGGCCAATACAGGCCAAAGAGAAAGCATGGCTTTGAGAATGCCGTGTGTTATTTTCTCACTCATGAAGCTTCCGAAGAATAGAAACCATGCTTCGCCTGCCAAAAGAATAGATAAGTCAATTTGTAAAATTTTCATAATTTGCCATAGAATTCACTTCACTCATTAGACAGACGACCTTTTAACTTCTTATGAACCGATAAGCTATGGACTCTCGAGAAATACTTTTATCTATTTTATCTGAGGGTGTACCAGATTTATTTAAAAATAAGAAGAATATCCCTCTTCGGGAGCCGGAATTTCAATTATTCCGTTTAATCCTGGATAAAATTCCGGCATTTATACACATTATAGATGTCCGGAAGGATACCATTGTATGGAAGAATGCAGAATGGGATCGTTTATTTGCTCAATTTAAAGCAGGTAACCGAATTGACCTGGCAACTGCATTTCAATCCATTATCCATCCGGACGATCACGAATTGCTCAAAGCAAGTGGTAATTATTTCAAAAACAAGTCGGGAACCTTCTTTGGAGGAATCATCCGCATCAAATACCCGGGAGAAGACAGTTGGAACTGGCTGGTAGGTCTTTCCAGGGTCATCAGTAAGGATGCAGAGGACCGTCCCCTCTATACCTTAGCCGTTTTTCTGGATTTTACCAAGGCCACTCATACCGAGTGCCAGATTACGGAGGCCCTTCATGAAATATTGAGAAGAAGCAATAAAGCAACACTGGAAAAATTGACGCCCCGGGAAAAGGAGATTATCAGGCTGCTGGTAAAAGGATACAGCAACAACCGGATAGCACAAGAATTATACATCAGCCATCATACAGTGGAGTCGCACCGCAAGAATATCCGGATAAAACTCAATGTGAAAAATACCTCCGAGTTGATCTCGCTGGCTAAGGATCTGGGGATTTAAATAGAATGCTAATTACCTGGAGTACACCGGTTTTGTCGCCGGAAACTCACGGGGAAGGATTTTTCCCCAGACGCTGTTTTCAAACGGTAATTTTTTAATGAAAAAATGATAGCCCTTTTTCGCAGAACGAATGAACAACCATTCCCCCATGAGCGTTGCAGGCAAAGCTATTGCCACATAATACAACGCTACTACAGCGGTGCCCGTCAGAATTAGGACGGCGAGTCCATTGTTCGCACTTCCGTTCATTTTTAGAGGCCTGCTCGCCAACTCCGCAAGCCCGTATGCCACTAACCCGCCGCCTGCAACCCAGGCCATTGCAATTTTCCCCTTCCGGTGCCAGGGGATAATGCTAACGACTGAGTCTATTGAAAAGGTAGTAATAACGCTCTTTTTCCTAAAGGGTACCAAGGTCAAAGAATCCGGAAAGTTGACCAACAGACGGCCTTTGGCTTTTTGGACGATGCCGGCCTGCCAATAATGTATTTTTAAGGTGCGGCCCGGCACATACATCCGGAAGCGTTTCCCATTGTCGGCAATTAATACATAGGCAGAATCATCCGGTGGCTCATTGCGGTTTTGTTGCGCACTCGTCGGTAGCAGGATCACTGTCAGAAAAAGTAAAAATAAATATTTCATAAGCAAAGTTTTAGGATATGCTGTTAATAGAAAGAGGTTCTTTGTTACCCTCAATGTTTTTAATAAGATACTACGAATGTGCTTAATGATCCCCGCCAATTCCATTATACTGAAAATCAAATTGTCACCCCTAATATACCTTAAAACAATACATGTGCGTTCGTTCGTACTCAGAAGGAGTATACCCCGGCCTGCTTCGTTCATAGAGATACAAATGTTGATCTGTATCCTCGAAGGAGATTAAAAAACCGGCTTTAGTACATTTATTATTTTTACGATAGACATTCGCAGCGTTACCGGGAGCAATGATAAACGCTCCTTTTTCTTTAGGAATAAATCCCACCTTAAATTGATAATATCTATTATTTTCAATAAATAAAAATTCCTTTATTCTATCGCCATTTACAGTTTTTGGCTCAAAAGTACCTTTTACTAAATAATAATCGAAGCTTTTAGCGCTAGGTACAGACCCTGGAATAGATACCGTACCTGGTTTTATTTTTAAAATATCTATTGCTGTTCCCAGATTAACGGCTCTACTGTAATTAACATTTATACCGGACCTTTCATCTTTTAAGTTTACAGGTACATTTATTTCAAGCCATATTGTATCTCCTATTTTGATACTGTCCATATCAGGATATGCGACACAGCCAATGTCGAATGTGTATTGCAGTTCTGTACAATTTGTTCGGCATTTACAGGTGCTGAACATTGTAGATACGAAAATACCAATAACTCCTATAAGTCGATATGGTTTAATATCCATATTCATTGAATAATTGGTTAACTTGGGTTACCTGATCATTGCCATTCTCTTGCAATAGCCTTTGTCTATATGCTTCAAGATAGTCAATATCCGAATCCAAAGCGTTAAAGAATTCCTGATTGGTGTATCCAGAGACTGCATCTGTTATTGGAGAATTTTCATTCCTGTCATCCATTAAATCATAAAACAGTCCTTGTGGTATCCAGTGAAAGGGATCATTAGTTCTGTTAGGGCTGAAATCTTCCAACAGGTTCAAATGGCTGCTTAACCCATTTACCGGAAAATTATTATAATAAGGAATATCTTGCTCTACTATTCCATCAGAACTGTGGCTACCGTAAACCTGGTCGGCCAGATAATGGCCCATATAGTAGGCCCAGCTTTCTGCCAGGGCAATTATGGGAGAACTAAGTGGGTCGGTACCTTTTCCATAAGGGCTATATTCGGAACCTAAGTTTGCAATAATTTTACTTAATTCTGCACCTACCAGATAACTCCACCAGGTATTGCCTACTTTCACAAAATGAGTGGAATGTGTCATTTCATGGAAAATACTCTCGGCTATAACATCTGATTGCAAATAATCCATATCTGATACATGATAAGAATAATAGATATCAACTCTTCTTTCTAAAGTACCAAATAATAGGTTGACGCCTGCTAATATATGGCTTCCCATAGCTACAACAAATGTCTTTAGTAGAGCCGATGGTAAATCATCGGCAGCCCTTTTGGCGAACATTGGAGCCATACCTCCCTGAAAAGCCCCCCAGTTGCTAATTAATATTTTAAGATGTTTCGGGGGATACCCAATTCCTTGGGCATCGGCTAAATCGCGATACGCCTGGACATCATTGCTTACCGAACCTGCTACCCAATACCGGTTCCCTATTGAATTTACCTCCGCATTCGGTTCGAAGGTGTAAGAAATATTGTTTAAAGTACCTTTATAAGTTCCTAACTTCTTCCTTACAGCATAAAATATTTGCCATAAGCGGAGCCCTCTTACTCCTTTAATTTTAGCATAATCATTCTTAAATTTCACGATCACCTTGACCTTCTTGCGAAACCTTTTGCTGCTTTCAAAATACCCGTCATCATCCGTATAAAGCCGTTGTATCTTAAACCAGCGTTTGGTAACTACCCGCACCCGACGTAAGGGTTTATCTGTATTAAAATTGGTATCATATACTTTCAGATATCCGGCAGGATAATGGCTCCCGGGACCGGTGGGTAATGGAGGAGGAATTGGACTATCTTCAACGCATTCCCTTTTTATGGGGTCCCAATGCATTCCCGGACCACAATTATCCGGTACACATCCACTCATGTGCTCAAAATCCCAATGGTAACCGGGAGGACATTGCAATACCTGAGGCCTAACGATTCCTGAAAAGGGGGTAGAATAGGGAGACGCTGATCCCATAACCATTGATTGTGTAGGCGGATCATCGATATCCGGATCCCCTAAAAGTTGAAATGCCATATCCTCCACTTCATAATCACTGTTAGAAGGGATATAAATGCTATCCAGTATTTCATGGGTAATGCCTGCGGGGAATTGAAATCCGGGCTTCACTACGGCGTACTGCCAGGTGATCTGTTCCATCGGGATAGAAGGATCCTGATAATAATTGCCTTCCTGCACAATAGAATAATCCATGGGCGTATCAAAAAGATCAAGATCCAAAGTTTCCGCCAAAGTTTCCAGTTGATCCTGGTCCGTTGGTTTAAAACGTACATACAAATCGGTGGGGGCAAGCCGGGATTTGTTCGTGCTGTGCACGATGTTATAAGCCATGGTCATATTATCAAGCGCGTAGGGGTTGGACAGTTGCGGTCCTAATAGTAGGTGTCTCTATCGTATCCAGATCGCTTCCCGCAGGTGGTACAAATCCTCCACCTGTGGAGGCATTAAGGTGGACATTGTTTATTTGTATGTTGGCCTTTTTACTGAAACCCGATAAGGCGGAATCAGTAAGCATGGAGCTTTGCTTGGTGCAGGAAAAGAGAAAGAGAAAAAGAGCTCCAAAGGCAAAAATAGCGGAAAACTTTTTCATCATATTAAGAATTTAAAATGTATCAATAAGCAATATTAACATATATTTCACAAATAAACAACTTTATTTTTCCTTTTTAAGGGATTTTTTGTTATAAGCCCGTAAAATTACGATGCGGGATAAAAGATAAATTCGTTCAGGAGGAAGTCCGGGATAAAATATACAGCGGCAGACGGCAGACGATACCATTTGTAACCTTTCCTCTGCTCCCCTACTCTATTAAAGTGTTTATTCATTATTAAAATCAAAAATCATGAACACTTTAAAATCCATTTCAAAATTAGCAATCGGTGCATTGATAGCTGTTACGTTATTTTCCGCCACGGCATGGTCCCAGGATGCCCCCAAGCTCACGGATCCCGAAATTGCTTCCGTAGCGGTAACCGCCAATCAGATTGATATTGATTATGCCAATCTTGCTTTAAAGAAGACACATAATAAATCGGTCAAAGAATTTGCGGAAACCATGAAAAATGACCATTCGGCAGTTATACACATGGCGGTCGCCCTGGCTAAAAAACTCGGTGTTACGCCCAAGACCAATGCCGTTACCCAGTCTTTGTTAGACGGTCAGAAAAAAGAGTTGAAAACGTTGAAATCCAAATCAGGTAAAAGTTTTGACAAAGCTTATGTTGATAATGAGGTAGCCTATCACGAAGCCGTAATCAAAGCGCTGGATAACATATTAATACCTCAAACAAAGAATCAGGAACTGAAGAACCTCTTGGAAAGCGCCGGCCCTTTATTTAAAGAGCACCTGCAACATGCCAAGATGTTGCAATCCAAGCTTAAATAAAAACAGCAATCTTTTAAGCGTTATTTTCTAAAAAAAAAATGAAAAAGTTATTGTGCCTGTTAATGGGTGTGGCTGCGGTGATACTGATGAGTGAAGGGTGTAGCCACACCACAAAACAGGCTGTTAAACCGAGCGTAGATACCGTAATCATCAGCGGGATGCAGTTCCATCCCGCTGTACTCTCTGTCAACAAAGGAGACACCGTAATATGGATCAATAAAGGAATCGTAAGACATAATGTAACCGCCTATCCGGATTCCGCATGGACTTCAGGAAAGATAGAAGTGGGCGCCTCCTGGAAGAAGGAAATTACAGATTCTCTTTCCTATTTCTGTAGCATCCATCCCACCATGAAGGGAAAAATAAAGATTAATCAGCCACAGTAAGAACAAAATACAAATCTGGTTTGTAACCTTTTTGTAGTTGTTTTGATTTAAGCGTACGTATTTTATACAAAAAGGTAAATAATGGTTACAGTTAATACCAAAGAAAAAGAAGACACAGACCTGACGTTCATATCACGGGTTTTAAACGGTGAACAGGACGAATATGCACATATCGTGCGCAGGTATAATGCTTATTTATACAAGATAGGCAGATCGTACGGCTATGGACATTCCGATACGGAAGACCTGATGCAAGATACTTACATCAATGTTTACACAAACCTGAAAAAGTTCGAAAACCGCTCCACCTTTAAAACCTGGTTGACGCGCATTATGCTTCATAACTGTTATCATAAGAGGCATTTGCTCCGCAACCAAAAGGAACTCGTTTACCCCGAATTGCCTACCGAAGAAAAGAGCCAGCCTATGTTTACCAATCACCATGACGACACCGATCAGAAAGTAGATAATGATGAACTCACCGGATTGCTGGAAGAGGCCATCTTGCATATTCCCGAAGACTATCGCATGGTCTTCACCCTGAGAGAGCTTAATGGCCTTAGTATAAAAGAAACCTCCGAAGCACTGGGTCTCACAGAAAGCAACATAAAAGTGAAGTTACACCGGGCCAAAGCCATGCTCCAAAAGGAACTCCTAAAATCTTATCAGCCGGAAGAAATTTTTGAATTTAACCTCATCTATTGTGAACCCCTGGTAGAAAGGGTTATGGAAGCGGTGAGAAAAATAGAATCAGGTATTTAAAATTACAAGCGTTGTCTCTCTGTAATTCAGTGATACTTAGCATTATAATATCACAAAGATGCAAAGAACCGCGAAGCAATAACTGCAAATCCGCTGCGAAACGTCACGGTACTTTGTGCTGCTCTGCGTTATAGCCTCCTCACAAACCCTTTCTTCCAGTTCCCAAAAAATGGTTTCCTTTGCAAAAAACTTCGGTTCATGAAAAGGAAGATAGCAAGAAACGCAGTTCTGGTGCTTCTGATATTGATTACGAGCATCCCGGTTTTCGCGCAACATCGGAAAGTAAAAATAAAGACCCCTTTTGGGAAAATGGTTTTTGTTCTTTATGACGAAACTCCATTGCATAAGGACAATTTCATAAAATTAGCCAAAAAACATTTTTATGATGGGCTGCTTTTTCACCGTGTTATAGATAGCTTCATGATACAAGGCGGAGACCCCGATTCCCGAGATGCCAGGGCAGGCACCTTCCTCGGTAATGGGGATGTGGGCTACACCATACCGGCAGAATTTCGGAAAGATTTATTTCATCAAAAAGGGGCGCTGGCCATGGCCCGCGAAGGCGACAACGTAAACCCCCAAAAAGCCTCATCGGGTTGTCAATTTTATATTGTACAGGGGAAAAAATATACGGATAAAGAACTGGATCAGATAGCCGCCCGAACCGGACGGGATTTCACAAAAAAGCAACGTGAAATCTATAAAACCATTGGAGGTACTCCCTTTCTGGATGGCGCTTACACCGTTTTCGGGCAAATGACTAAAGGCGAAGCCGTGTTGGACCAGATTGCGGCTGTTGCTACTGATGAAAATGACCGGCCCAAAAAAGATATCCCTATGAAAGTTCGTATTGTCCATAAATTTTTGTTCTTTTAATCTTTTGAAATCCATTACTTTCGCAAAAAATTTCTTTTATGAACCTGCCTTCAGACATTAAGTACACCAAGGACCACGAATGGGTCCGCCTACAGGAAGATGGAAGCGCTCTAATTGGTGTGACCGATTATGCTCAAAATGAATTGGGAGACATCGTTTATGTAGATATAGATACCGTGGGGAAGGAACTTGGTTCAGAGGAAGTTTTTGGTACGGTAGAGGCCGTAAAAACCGTGTCTGATCTGTTTATGCCGGTGAAAGGCAAGGTAGAAGAGATCAATCCCGGGCTGGACAACAACCCGGAACTGATCAACCAGGATCCCTACGGAGAGGGCTGGATGGTTAAGATCACTCCTTCTTCCGGCGCTGATGTGGAAGCGCTGATGGATGCCGCGGCTTATGAAAAGCTCGTGCAACAATGATTGGTATATTTACCTATGAAAAAAGTAAGATATTTTATTCCGGCTGTCGTATGGACAATCGTCATATTGGCCTTGACCCTCATGCCGGCTTCAGATATCCCCAATACCTTTGCTTCCCGCATTCCCTACTTCGATAAGTTGGTGCATTGCGGTATATTCGCAGGTTTTGTTTTACTGTGGTCTATTGGGATCAAGCGACTGGGTAACAAGCATCCCATGATTTATCTCGCCCGTGTTATCCTGGTAGCCATCCTGCTGGGCATGCTTATTGAAATTTTACAAAAAGAACTGGTTTCCCTCCACCGTAGTTTCGACTGGTGGGACTGGCTGGCCGATTGTATTGGCGCCTTCCTCGGAGGGGCCATCTTCCGGGAAATATACAGAGACCGGAAAGAAGAAAAAGCGACATAACTTTGGTACTGTTTTTGCTCCATTGGAAATCTAAAAACGTTACACTTATGCATTTACCCAACAAGCTATTTAGCGGCATTTTGTTATTGGCAACTGCCCTTTTTACACTTTCATCCTGCGGCAACAACGACGATGCCACCCCGGTACCCCGAAAGGACACTTATCAATTTACAGCTTTCGGGAATCACAATATTACGGGTACAGCAGTTTTTACTGAAATCTTAAATACAGATTCTACCCAGGTTACCGTTACCCTCAAGGGGAATGAGATCAACGACCTGTCCAGCCTGCCTGTGAAGATCCGCCAGGGAACCTCTATTGAAGACGGGGAAATCCTTTATGACTTGGGAAATTATAACGGGAGTACAACACAATTGACCAAAGCCGTCAAACTTTCCTATGACAAGCTGGCGGATTTAAATGCAAGTATCGGCGTTTACAACCCGAACAATGGCGACATCCTGTCCCAGGCTGAGATAGGTTCCAATTCTACCTACAAATCTTTTACGATGAAGAACCCCGCCGGTACAACGAACGGGCAATTCAGGATATACAAACGCGGTACAGGGTCTTATATCGTCATTAAAGTAAACCTGTCCGGACTTGCTGATGCATGTAAAGGCCAGGAACACCCTGTCACTGTACTCGGCTCCGATGGCCTTCCTGATTCAGCATTTACTTTAAATGCCGTGGCTGATTCTAACGGCGTTTCTGCTACTACTTTGTCCGATCATGATTATGATGAAATGACAAAGTACAA
>CAYRBD010000006.1:57137-64799 GCA_964422465.1 uncultured Chitinophagaceae bacterium | reverse complement strand
TCTATAAGCACCACTTTATCTTCTCCATCCTGCTCTGCCCATTGAACTTTTACTTTCTGAGAAATAATAGAATCTATACTGCGTCCGGTATAATCTGGTTGAATGGGAATCTGGCGGCTGAAACGCCGGTCAATCAGTACGAGCAATTCCACCTTATCCGGACGCCCAAAGTCCAGAAGCGCTTCCAGGGCAGAGCGTACCGTGCGGCCTGTGTATAATACATCATCTATGAGTACTACTTTTTTATTTTCTATGGAGAAGTCAATATCTGTTTTATTGGGAACGCGCATCTCTCCTTTCTTGTTAAAATCATCCCGATAAAAGGTGATATCCAGCCTGCCATAAGCAATATCGGCCTGAGGCAAAATAGCTTTAAGTCTTTTATCAATACGATCAGACAAAAATACGCCTCTGGGTTGTAACCCAATGAGGATCGTATCTTTAAAATATAAATGATTCTCTATCAATTGATGACACAACCGGTCAATGGTAATGCTAAGCTGCTGCTGATTGATGATCGTTTTCAAAACATGGTGGATTTTGAACAAAAATAGGGAATAATAAGTAAAATATTGTGTCTCTTGAAGTATATACTGATTAAGGTGCCAATACCCATCCCGGTTATAATTTCATTACCTTTTTTAAGATTCTGGGGATGGAAAGCAATTGATAATCATCTTCATAGAGCATATACATATTGCTCCATTCCGGCTCAAACTTTTCTTTATACTCTCTTAATCCTTTGTAGTGAGCAAAGGCTCTAATGTTTTCATAAGCTAATTTAATGGCGCGCTCTCCGGCTGTGTTGGGCTGTTTCACACCGGACATGGGCGCCATTCCCAAATTAGCATACCAAAGGCCCAATTTTCTAAAATAATCAAACATGTCCAGAATCAGGGCATCCATGGATCCATTAGGGGCTTTCTCCGATTTGCGAATCAGATCATAAGTACCTTCTCCAGGGGCATAGTCCGGAATAACATTTAAAAAAGCAACAATATCTCCGCTTGCTGCATCTTCAAGCGTAAAAATAGTATTGTTCTGTACTGTTTCATAGGTGAAAGCACCCTGAGAAAAGGCCATTTCTTCCATTTTATTTTCAGCAAGCCATTCTGCAGATACTTTTCCTAACCGCTCTAAAAGAGAGAGGGCAATGGGAGGCTCATAAATTCGGGTAACAAAGCCGCTACTCCTAATTTTATTGAGGGCATTACGCATAGATTTTTTATCTTTTCCTGTCAGGGTAAATTGATCCAGACCAACCACCGCCTCCTGTCCCAGATAAAATCTTTTTTTAGTAGCTTTCTTAAACAAGGGAAGGTCTTTTTCAGCAACCCGGTAGTAAATGGGCGAAAGACCAGAATCTTCACAGAAATTTTCAAAATCTTCGATACAGCCACGGGCAGCTTTTTTAGTATGAGAAACCGGTTTTTCCAACACAACAGCAAACCTGCCGGCAACTTTAAAAGCCAGAAATGTCAAACGGTCCCCCGTAAAGAAAATCTGTTTATCGGGATAGTATTTAAAGTAATCCAGGCTGCTGTTCCCATATTTTTGAGTCAGTTCCTTAGCCAGTTCTAGTTTACTGAGAGAATCCTTGTCGCTATCCCATACCAGGGGCCGGATGATGGAATAGATCAAAAAAGCCAGACAGGTGCCTCCCAATAAGTGTACGGAAGCTAAAAAGGTTTTACCAAAAGCATCCTGATACTGCAGACCCGTATCCAATAGAAAGAAGCTTTTTAGGCTGTAGGTAATGGACTGACCCAGACTAAAATCCAGATGAAAATGCACTTTATTTAGAAAATAAAATCCAACAATACTGTAAAGCAAGGCAAGCCCTATTCCGATAAGGGCGATAAAGATACCCCCTACGCCCCATTTGGAAGAACTTTTGGCTATATATTGCTTTCGGGTCAACCACAAAAGAAGAAGTACTACCGCAGAGAAAGTAGCTTCTTCATAGTCATATCCTTTCAGAAGGTTGCCCGCAATAGAAAACAGGGTAAGGATGATCGCAAATATCCAGGCATTCCGCAGCCCTTTAAACAAAAATATTCCGGCGATGATCATGTACACGCCTGCTGCAAACACAAAATAATTGGATGCCTGCATCACTTCCAAAGGTACAAAGGCCCTAAGCATGTGCAGGCGGGCAGCTATTTCAGGAGTTAAAACAGACAGAATATTTACCCCTCCGAGCGTAATCAATAAGACAGCAGGAAATATCCGGATTATTATTTTATTCCATTTTATCACAAAGGTTAGTAGCCCAAGCGCCAGGGGAAGCCAAAATTCAAAAATTCTGAACAGCAAGGTGCCTGTGAGGGCAACTTCCTGACTGAGGCCAAAGTTTATTAATAAATAGGCCATGGATAATTCCACCGCTCCCAAACCCCGCAAAAAAGGGGAGATCATCATAAAAATAACAGCTACGATATAGCCCATTGTGACGGATAGAAGGCCCGGAGCAATACCCAATGCGCCTAAAGCAATATACAAGTGAGCGATGCCGCAAAACTCAATCAATACACTCCACAACACCGTTAAAGTTAAACCACGCATTTGCAGGTTTCCCGTATGAAGTTCATTAAGAATAACCTGTAACACAGGAATTTTCTGACTGAGCCAGCGCTTGGCGCCTCCTCCTTTTTTAATGGTCTGGTAAAACCAAAAAAGCCCGCCTGTCAAAACACAAACTAAACCAAGCCCCAGCCAGGCAGTCCAGTCCACAGAAATAAAAAACATAGCCAGAATAAAAGCCGGAATAGCCACCATTATGACAGAAAGGATACCGACAAACCCATAAATAGCAGAGGCTATATGTATTTTGGTTCGGGCAATACCTCTTTTTTCTATGGATTTATTATAAAATGCCAGCGCTGAAACCCCGCCGGCAGGGAGAAAAACACTAATGAAATTCCTTTTTAAAAATAACGGAATGGTGTCCCGGAGGTGTACTTTTGCACCCACCGCTTTAAAAGAAGAATTGTACATAAAGGCTTGTAAAACAATATAGGCGATAACCAATATTCCACCGGCCAAAAGCCAACCCAGATGGGCCTGAGCTAAAATAGAAGGAACCTGCCTGAGTTCATTTTTTTCATGATGAAAGAACCACCAGGCTAAAAAGATACAAAATAGGCCAAATATGGATTGAATCAATAATTTAAAATTCTCCTTACGAAGAAGTGCGTACCGGGGAATTACAAATTTTTTAGAATCTATCATACTATATCCGTTATTCCAGTCTTCATGAACGTATGGCAACCACAGGATCCAGCTTTGAAGCCGAAAGCGCCGGAACAACCCCTGCAACGATTCCCGTAACAACAGACACGATTAACCCAAACAGGATAATATCCATCGTCATATATACCTTAAAAAATACAGAAGAGGAAATGGCCTGGGTTACAATATACACCAATATCAACCCTAAGATTCCACCTATAAGGCAAAGAATAACAGCCTCCAGCAGAAACTCCTGGAGGATGGCCGACCGCCGGGCTCCGACCGCTTTCTTCAATCCAATGATACTCGTTCGTTCTTTCACGGTGACAAACATAATATTGGCAATGCCAAAAGCCCCTACTATAAGGGCAAAAATACCAATCAGCATACCTCCCAAATTAAGGCTGCCGAATATCTTTTCCGTAGAATCTGCCATCATACTCATTTCATTCAAAGCAAAATTATCATCTTGCCTCGGCTTGAGATGGCGGATGGCCCGCATGGCGCCTCTCAATTCTTCTTTAAGCCCGGCCACGCTCTCATTAGGTGATGGCTGTACAATGATTGTCGGATCCCGGTCTTTGTCGCTCGCAATTTTAAGAGCAGCCCGGTAAGGTAACAAAACACTGTTGTCATAATCAAAACCGCCTATCATGTTATTACCATACACTTTCAGGACCCCAATTACTGTAAAGGGAATGCCTTCGAGCGTTACTTTCTTTTGCAGGGCAGCCGATGCCGTAGGGAAAAGCCCCTGCCAGATATTGGCCCCCAGAATAATGGTCATGCCGTTACCCGCTGTTTCTGTGTTGCTAAAGAAGCGGCCCGCAGCAATATGAACATCCTGAATTTTATCAAAACCAGAGGTTAATCCATACATTCCAACGCCCTTCATATAGGCATCACCATAAGCTACCGTTTTATTAGAAACAGTGTAAAAATAAGCCATCGCCCCGGCATTGTGAACACGTGCTTCCAACTGTTGAAATTCAACATACCTGGCAGACGGTCGTTGGACATACTTCCACCAATTCCCCCTGGCGCCTCCCCAGGGCCATCTTTGGATAAAAATAACCCGGTTCCCTATCGCCGACATCTGATCCTTCACATTCATCTCAAGGCTCTTGGTAAGCGTAAATACAGAAACCACACAAAAGATACCTATGGTGACACCAAGCAGGGATAGAAAAGTCCGAACTTTGTTCATTCTCAACTGCTGCAAGGCCATCATCAGGCTATGCCCAAAAATCGTGAAGGCTCGAAACATACAACAAATTTATCGTTTTTTAAGCTCATACAAATCAATGCGGCGGTCTTTCATATTTTTCACGCTTCCCTGTTCATGCAATTCCTTTAATAGAATAAGGTCCACATCCCCTACCACGATGGTTTCGGTATTGGGAGTTGCCTCGGCTTTAACGCCATTCACCGGAAAAGAAAAATCCGAAGGTGTAAAAATAGCAGATTGTGAAAACTGTAAATCCATGTTGTTTACTTTGGGCAGATTTCCAACATTTCCTGAAATGGCAACATAACATTCATTTTCAATAGCCCTGGCTTTTGCACACTGACGGACACGATTATACCCGTTCTGGGTATCCGTCATAAAAGGAACAAATAAAATATCCATGCCTTGCAACGCCAGCAAACGAGAAGCCTCCGGAAATTCAACATCATAACAAATCTGAATACCAATCCGTCCACAATCGGTATCAAAAACCCGCAATTCATCTCCACCCTTCATCACCCAGTCATGTTTCTCTGCAGGCGTATGATGTATTTTCCGGTAACTATCAAAACTTCCGTCACGGCAGCACAGGTAACAAATATTATACAATTTTTCATCCTCAATAAGGGGCATGCTTCCTGCGATAATATTCACATTGTATTCTACTGCGAGGGCCCGGCATTTGTTAAAAATAACTTCTGTAAACTTAGCCAGTTCCCGGATGGCGGCAGCAGGATTCAGGTTATCAAATCCACCCATCAGGGGTGCATTGAACAATTCAGGAAACAAAATGAAGTCAGATTGATAATCGCTAACAGCATCCACAAAATATTCGACCTGTTCAAGAAAACCATCCAAGTTGTAGGGGCGCATTTGCCACTGTACCAAGCCAATACGAACAGTAGATTTGAGTTGTCGGATGGGGTTCGAATCCTCTTCCTCATAATAAATGTTGTCCCATTGCAGGAGGGTCGCATAGCCTTTAGATTGCTGGTCCTCCGGCAAATAATTTTTCAGGACTTTTTTGACATGAAAATCATTGGAAAGCTGGAAAGTGAGGGTAGGATCGTAAATCTTCCGTGCTTTTACCCGTTCAATATACTGGCGGGGCGTCAGTTCTCCGGCATAATTTTCATAATTGGGAATACGTCCGCCCGCAATAATAGCCCGTAACCCCAGGTTTTCACAAAGGCTTTTTCTGGCATCGTATAGCCGGCGTGCCAGGCGTTTTCCCCTGTATTCGGGATCAATGAATATTTCTATCCCATAAAGTGTATCTCCTTTGGGTTCATGAGTTTTAAAAGTATAGCTACCGGTTATCTGTTCATAGGTATGTTTATCCCCGAAATGAGAATAGTGTACAATCAGGGATAAAGCACATCCTACCGCTTTTCCGTTGACCACCACACAAATCTGTCCCTCAGGGAATATGCGGATGAGCCTCCGCAGGTCTTCCTCTGCCCAATATACACCTCCACTTTCCTTATATGCCGCGATCATGGCATCTTTCAAATTCAGGTAATCATCCATGGTCAGGTTTCTGACCTCTATTGTTTCTATGGGTTCCATTTTATTTATTCTTTGGCTATTAAATATATGAAATTTTAAAACGTAATTAACATTATTTTTGGCAATATCTTCCAACACAAACCTAACATTATTCGTTATTCAAGTAATAACAATGAAACATATACTAAGAGTTGTTTTATTTTAATTTTAATTTCAGTTACCATGAAAACGCTTCATTTCTTAATATTCGGCGGCCTATTTACCGGCCTGATTTTAAGTGGTTGTGCTAAAGATCCACTTAACAACATGACTCAGGAAGAAAGCAGGGTTTACATTACAAATCGTGACAGCACGGTTAATTTTGCTTCTTTTCATACTTTTAGTATAGTGGACTCTGTTGCTGTTATCAATAACAGCGGGCAAGGTAAAGAATTAACTGAAGGGGACGCCCATTTATTGCAATTAGTAAAAGAACAAATGGAATCCAGAGGGTATCAATTAGTAGATGCCAGCCAGAAACCCGATCTGGGGATCAACGTAACCCGGATTTCTCATACCTATCTGAACGTGGTTTCTAATCCCTATGATTACTGGGGTTATCCGGGGTATTGGAATTCTGGAATTTGGGGTTATCCTGGATATGATTATTATTTTCCTCCCGCATTTGGGTATTACCCACAACCGTTTCTTTATTACAACACCCAGTCTGATGTGATGGCAATAGATCTTATTGATCTTAAGAATGTACAAAAAGACAATCAGTTGGAAGGAATATGGAATGCCTCTCTGAAGGGCGAAGGCGTCCTCAATCCACAAAACTACAGTACTGAAATACAGGCCATTTTTGACCAGTCTCCTTATTTAAAATCAGGTAACTAATATTTAAATCCTATTCGTCATGAAAAATATATGGAAAATAGCGCTCACAATAGCGTTGTTTGTACCGGCAGTCGCCGTACAGGCACAATACAGGTACCCCTATCAAAACCGGCCACCCTACCAACGGAACCAAGTTGGCCGGAATGGGGAAATAAACCAGAATCAAAATATGATACGCAGAAATGGGCCCTCCAAGTTGTGGCTTGATCTTAACTACGCTGTTTCACAACCTTTCGGAGGACTGAAAGATTATGCAAATAAGACCAGTACCAACGGATGGCGCGCTTCTCTGCTGTACCAGTTCAATCCTAAATTGGCAATTGGCCTGGGTTCGGGATTCTATGATTATTATGAAAGAATTCCCCGCAGGGTTTATCAGGATAAAAATACGGCCATTTCTGCAGTTCAAACCCACACGCTGCAACTGATTCCCATCCAACCGACTGTATTGTATTTCCCCGGCGAGGAGGGAAAAAGAGTAAAGCCTTATGTAGGTCTTGGAATCGGGGTTACCGATGTCAACTATAAAAACTATTGGGGGGAGTTTGCAGACAAGGTAAACAGCATCTCTTTCAGTGCCAGCCCAATGGTAGGGATTCGTATTCCATTCACCAAAACCTCTCCATTGAGTTTTAATGCTGATTTACGCTATAATTTTATCCCTTACAACAAGAACGGCATTCAAACCATTAACACCGCTGAGGCTAACATAGGATTGAGCATTAATTTGCGATAAGAAAGGTAAGTGCAAGGCATAAAAATGTCAGATTGTTATCTTAAAAAAGGCTAAAGCCTCTGTCCTCTTTTACTACAGT
>CAYRBD010000006.1:11642-57037 GCA_964422465.1 uncultured Chitinophagaceae bacterium | reverse complement strand
AAAACGGTATAACATCGGCTTCTAATGCAGAGATTTTCAGCCTTGTGCTTTAGGCCTTCAGCTTTAGGCTTTCAGCTTTTCTTCAGGTAATCCCGCAATACATATTGAAGAATACCCCCATTTTTGTAATAATCCACTTCAATATCAGAATTCAGGCGGCATTTCACTTCAAATTCCGTCTTTTCTCCATTCTCTTTCTCAGCTACCACTTTTAGCTTTTTACCCGGTGTTAACCCATCGCTGACGCCGGAAATGGTATAGGTTTCTTTACCCTCCAACTTCAGTGATTCCGCATTTTCACCGTTTATAAATTCAAGCGGCAGCACGCCCATACAAAGAAGGTTGCTGCGATGAATCCGTTCATAACTTTCGGCGATAACTGCTTTCACCCCCAGAAGAATCGTTCCTTTGGCAGCCCAGTCACGGGAAGATCCACTCCCATATTCCTTACCTGCAATCACTACCAGCGGTACCTTTTCTTCTTTGTACTGCATGGCGGCATCATAAACCGTCATCTCTTTATTGTCGGGGAAATGCGTGGTATATCCTCCTTCTTTATTGGCAATCTGATTTTTAATACGCACATTGGCAAATGTTCCGCGCATCATCACTTCATGATTCCCGCGGCGGGAACCGTAAGAGTTGAAAAGCCGACGCTCTACGCCATGCTCTTTCAAGTATTTACCGGCAGGAGAACTTTCGCTAAACGCGCCTGCGGGGGAAATATGATCCGTAGTTACTGAATCTCCTAATTTTAACAATACACGTGCGTTATGGATATCTTCCGGTTCATCCGGAGTCTCCGGCAGGTTCTGGAAAAAGGGGACTTCCTTTATGTAAGTAGAATCCTTATCCCAGTGATAATCCTCTCCGGTAGGGGCTTCTAATTTCTGCCATTGTTCCTCTCCATCATAAATTACATCGTAAGTTGCTTTGAAGTCATCCGGTTTCAAGCAATCCATAATGACCTCATTAATCTCATCCTGCGTAGGCCATATATCCTTCAGATAAACATATTCCCCATTGGGGTCCTTTCCCAATGGCTCATGAACCAGATCTATATCTATACGGCCAACCAGAGCATAAGCTACTACTAGCATGGGAGACATCAGGAAGTTCATCCGTACCTGCGGATGTACACGAGCTTCAAAATTCCGATTACCGGACAATACTGAAGCCACTACCATGTCGCCTTCTTCTACTGCTTTGGCAATATGAGGCGGCAACGGGCCACTGTTTCCTATGCAGGAAGTACATCCGTAACCTACGGTATGGAAACGTAATGCTTCCAGGTCTTCGTTCAGGCCGGAGCGCTCCAGATATTGTGTTACCACCTTAGAGCCCGGCGCCAAACTGGTTTTCACCCACGATTTGGTTCGCAGCCCCCGGTGGATGGCTTTTCGCGCTACCAATCCCGCCCCTACCATTACACTGGGGTTGGAAGTATTGGTACAACTGGTTATTGCTGCAATGGCAATATCGCCATCACTCAGTTTATACTCCTGATGTTTTAATTTAATACGGACTGTTTTTAATTCGTCCTCCTCTACAACAACTTCTGTATCACTATCTATTTCCTGATAAGTAAATTCCGTCCCGGAGCCTCCTTCTGAGAGCCAGGCTTTTTCCTGCCGACCATTTACCGGTACATATTTCCGATTGAACTCATCAGTTAGCAACTCCTCAAATTTGTCATGCAGGTTCTTCACCAGAATTTTATCCTGTGGCCGCTTGGGGCCGGCAACCGTAGGCTCCAACTCCGAAAGATTTAATTCAACCACATCAGAGTAATTGATCTCCTCGTTTCCTGTACGCCACAACAGGTTTTCTTTACAATAGTCTTCCACCAGTTTAATCTGTTCCGGGGAGCGGTTGGTACGGCGCATATAATCCAGCGTCTGATCGTCTATCGGGAAGTAAGTAACGGTACACCCAAATTCAGGAGACATGTTGGAAATAGTTGCTCGATCGGGCACCGTCAGGTGGTTTAACCCATCGCCAAATACCTCTACAAATTTTCCTACCACCCCATAGCCACGCAATAATTCGGTAATATTCAATACCATATCTGTTGCAGTAATGCCATCGGGCAATTTCCCTGTCAATCTTAACCCAATCACTTCAGGGCAGGAAAAATATATAGGCTGGCCCAGCAAGGCAGCTTCCGCCTCAATACCACCAACGCCCCATCCCAGTACGCCAATACCGTTTACCATAGGCGTATGCGAATCGGTACCTACCAGCGTATCGGGGAATGCCCAGCCATCGCGCTCAATAACTCCTTTGGCCAGATGCTCCAGATTCACCTGATGGCAGATGCCCATCCCCGGAGGAACAACAGTAAAGTTTTTCAATCCCTGCTGTGCCCATTTCAGCAACTGATAACGCTCCCTGTTGCGTTCATATTCATACTCCACATTCTTTTTATAGGCATACTCCGTACCGAAAAAATCAACCTGTACAGAATGGTCAATCACCAGGTCAACAGGTATGGCGGGGTTAATTTTGCTGCCATCCTTACCTTTACGGATGGCTTCTGCCCGTATGGAGGCAATATCTACCACACTCGGGACACCGGTAAAATCCTGCATCAGCACCCGCGCCGGCTTATAAGGAATTTCTTTATCCACCCCTTTGGGTTGCCAGTGTTTTAAAGTATCTACATGTTCATCTGTAATGCTAAAACCATCATGGTTTCTTAGGGCATTTTCCAGTAAAATCCGTATCGAAAAAGGAAGTTTTTCAACGGATTCCCCCTTTTCCTGCAGTTCCCGCAGGGAGGCAATCTTTTGTTTCATATCCTGAAATAGATTTATATATTTTTAATCTTACAACTTAAGTGCAAGGTACTCAAAAAATGAGAAAATATAAAACCGGGAGCGGGTCATTAAGAATATAGAAGAAAAACAAAACCAGTTTTTGAAGCATGTAACCATATTACTGGTACTATTTATGAAGACAGGTAGCAGGGTGAGATACCCTATCTACCCCTACCTTCTCTTTTATCCATCTCTATCTGTCTCATTTGTTTGGCGTCCTGAAGGAATTCTGAAGCAAAAATAAACTCATTTAATTTTTGATCCTTACTGTAGATAATATCCTTGCTGGTACCCACCCACTGGCGATTCCCCTGATACATGTATAAGATATTATCTCCAATCTCCATTACCGAGTTCATGTCATGGGTATTAATGACGGTCGTAATGTTGTATTCCACAGTGAGTTCATGAATCAATTTATCAATAACCATAGAAGTCTGAGGGTCCAGTCCCGAGTTGGGTTCATCACAAAAAAGATACTCGGGATTCAATACAATTGCCCTGGCAATACCCACTCTTTTTTTCATTCCACCACTGATTTCAGCAGGCAATTTTCTGTTTACCCCCTTCAGATTTACCCGCTCCAGAACAGAATTAACCCGTTTTTTTCGCTGGCGGTAACTTTGGTTGGTAAACATATTAAGGGGAAACATCACATTCTGTTCAATGGTCATGCTATCAAACAGCGCCGTACCCTGGAAGAGCATTCCGATCTTCTGTCTCAATTGTTTGATCTCCTTCTCAGACATGGAAAAGAGGTTGGTCCCATTGTAATTTACCTCACCGGAATCTGTCTCGAAAAGTCCTACCATACATTTCATCAATACGGTTTTCCCACTTCCGCTGGTGCCTATGATGAGGTTGGTTTTCCCGCTTTCCATCGTAGCCGAAACCCCCTTAAGGACCTCGTTGCCATCAAAACTTTTTCGTACCTCAACCAATTCTATCATGAATCGCTATTTAAATGGATTATGCAAGCAGGAGGGCTGCCAATCCGTAATCTGCTAACAGAATAAATACACAACTGACCACCACGGCCTTAGTGCTGGCTTTCCCTATCTCCAAAGCACCGCCCTTTACATAATAACCATAATAAGAGGAGATACTGGATATAATAAAAGCAAAAGAATAGGCCTTTACAAGAGCAAAGAAAATATTATACCCTTTGAAATCGGCATGCAGGCCTATCATATAATCTTCTGCGGAAAGGATGCCTGAGGCCACTCCGGCAAATTTTCCTGCCCAGATACCTACAAACCCTGAAATAACTACCAACAAGGGAATCATCAGCAGGGCAGCCATTATTTTAGGGAGAATTAAATACCCTTTGGAATTAATCCCCATGATCTCCAAAGCGTCAATTTGCTCACTTACCCGCATATTTCCCAACTCAGAGGCTATTTTAGAACCCACCACCCCGGCCAGAACTATACAGGTTATCGTGGGCGCAAATTCCAGGATCATCGTATCCCGTACCACCATGGAAATAGTGGATCTCGGGATTAACGGACTTACCAACTGATAGGCTGTCTGGATAGTGGACACGCCACCGATAAAGAGCGAAATGATGAGTACGATTCCTAACGACCCGATCCCAATGTCCACACATTGTCTCATAAATTGCTTCCAAAACATCCTGATACTTTCCGGCCTGGTAAACATGCCTTTCAGCATCAATAAATACCGTCCTAAGTGGGTCAATAGCATAGTAAACAGAATATGAGTGCAAACTTAATAAATAAATTACTTCTTGATTTTAAACATAGCGACGTTTTGCCAGACTGCTTACCAGAAGGCGCTTCAGACTTCGTTCGATAATTTCTCCCATCGTTTTACTACGTGCGAAAATCGCATCATCATAATGACGGGCCAACTCATGGCCAAGTTGTGCAATTTTTTCCGGAGTGGACACATTGTCCGTCATAATGACATCACGAAGGTCTCTGATGCGATGGCGATGCGCTTTTATACGCCGGGCAATCAGGGCTCTTTCTTCCTGCTGATACTGCCTTACCACCTCCGCGTTCAGATAACGAACCACCAGATTGACAAAAGGTTCGTTTTCCTTAAAAAACTGGGGCATGTATATGTTCTTCTTCCCCTCATAAAACTGCTGATCAAAATCTATTCCCCGTATCCGAAACTGCACATCATCAAAGTCGGGCGTAATATCAAAAACAAAGTTATAGGAACGCATGTCCCCCAACAGGCGCACGAAACATCTCTCGTTAAACTTCACGAATTCTTTGGCTATACGGGTGGGATTAAAGTCGCGCCGCTTCATCCAACGGAGGGCAAACTGGTCTCCCGGCACCCCGGCAATATGTTCTTCAATAAGAGTATCTCTGTCAACGAGAAAATTAAGCCAATATGGAGACAGAATGTGTTCCAACTCCAGACCGTATATACGTGAAGCATCCGCTACCTTTACATAGAAATAATCATAAACATCATTGTAGGTGTTAACAATTCGAATGCGAAAAGGATGAGAGTTTCCAAAAGTACAAAAGTCAATCCGCTCTACATAAAGATGTTCCTCTGCAGCCTGATCTCCACCTGCTTTCAAGATAGAATAGACCCGTTTCAGCCCCTGATGAACCTGTTGCATCAGATGCTGTGGATAAAAAACCGTTTCCCACAAGGTATCAGTGCCTTTTTTATCATAAAGTGGGATGGCATTATCGTAATATTTCAAATCTTCATAAGACAAGGGCAACTCCAACTCCCGGTCATATAGCTTCAGATATTTACGGAAAGCGTCATTTATCGGATAAAATATTTTCTTTTTGGAAATAACCGGCACAAGCTTATTAGTTAGCAGTTGGCAATTACAATAAATAATTCAATACACTTTCCCAATTTGGGAAAGCAGAGGATCCAAAATGAATATGTTCTCCTGTAAAATTTTCTACCCCGTTACGAAGCCGATCATCAATCAGGGCCCGTCCGGAAAACAAACCTTTATTGTGAGAAAGGATGAGTCTCTTAAAAGCAGCATCCCCCAGATAGTCTTCCACCCATATTCTTTTCTCAGTCCAGGAGTTTACGCCATGCCAATCGGGTGTAGAAAGAATATAAACATCAAAGGATTCAGAAAGTTTTTTAAAAGCCATAACAGCACCGGCAACCGGCTGTAATGCCGTAAAAAAACCGGGTTGTGCACTCAGGGTGGAAGTAATTTCACGCTGTCTTGGCCGGTCATAATGGTCAAACTCCGGGAATTTCTTTTTCACAGCGCCATAAAAATCAACCAGCACCCCATCCATGTCTATAAAGAGGAGTTCCTTTTTCATTGTAGCAGAAAGGCTTTTTTCTCGTAGTGGTTATAACTTTTGTAGTTTGATATTTTTCCAGCGTACTTTAATACCACCACCGGCATGTATTTGTAAGGCAATCTGTCCGGTACTTTCGCCAATTTTTGCATCCTCCAGGTGGCACATATGTGTACCATTCAACCAGGTATCTACAGTATCGCCGTTTACACGTAGTTTCATGGTATTCCACTCTCCCATTTTTAATGCTTTTTCCTTTTCAGGAACAGGTTTTATGAGCCATCCACGACCATAAGATTCATAAATACCGCCTGTATGCATACCCGGAGGGGCTACTTCAGCCTGCCATCCATCCACTTTCCGGCCTTCTACCGAACAATGGAAAAACACCCCGCTATTGCCATCAGCTTCCTGTTTAAATTGCAGCGTCAGTACAAAATTCTTGTATTTTTTCTTCGTTCCCAGGTACCCATACTTTTTGTCTGGCCCGCTTTCACACACCAGCGTACCATCTTTATCTACATACCATTTCTCGGTACCGTAAATAATCCACCCGTTCAGGTTTTTACCATTAAAAAGCGATTGGGTCTTAGTCTTCTTTTGAGCAGTGGCCTGCTTGTCTGACAGTACAAAAAAACCCGAAAACAACAACAGGAATAACCCTACTTTTAGGAATGTGGACATATTCATTTTTTTTAATAGTTATAGAATCATTTTTTATCGTGCCACACTTACTGCACGTTTTTCCCGGATAACCGTTACTTTAATTTGCCCGGGGAATTGCATTTCACTCTGGATTTTTTGTGCAATTTCAAAAGAAAGCCGCTCTGCATCTGCATCTCCCACTTTTTCACTTTCCACAATCACCCGAAGTTCTCGTCCTGCCTGGATGGCAAACGCCTTTTCCACGCCATCAAACGCGATAGCCGTATTTTCCAGATCCCGTATCCGCTGCATATAACTTTGCATGATTTCGCGCCGGGCTCCAGGGCGTGCGCCGCTAATGGCATCACAGGCCTGTACAATGGGCGAAATAACATACTCCATCTCTATTTCATCATGATGGGCGCCGATTGCATTCACTACCGCGTCATGCTCGTTGTATTTTTTGGCCAGCTTGGCACCCAGCAGGGCGTGGCTCAATTCCGTTTCTTCATCCGGTACTTTTCCCACATCATGCAACAGTCCCGCACGCTTAGCCAGCTTGGCATTCAGCCCCATTTCGGCAGCCATGATGGCACAAAGGTTAGCCGTTTCTTTGGAATGCATCAGAAGGTTTTGTCCGTACGAAGAACGAAAGCGCATCTTCCCTACCAAACGAATTAATTCCGGATGCATCCCGTGGATCCCTAATTCTATCACTGTTCGTTCTCCAATTTCCCTCACCTGTTCTTCCATTTGTTTTTTGGTTTTTTCCACTACCTCCTCAATGCGGGCGGGATGAATACGGCCGTCCTGAACCAGACGCTGCAGGGCCAGGCGTGCAATTTCGCGACGAAGGGGATCGAAACAGGATAAAACAATGGCTTCCGGTGTGTCATCTACAATCAGGTCCACTCCGGTAGCAGCCTCAATAGCCCGGATGTTTCTCCCTTCGCGACCAATGATCTGTCCTTTTAACTCATCACTCTCCAGGTTAAATACCGTTATGGCATTTTCAATGGTTTGCTCCGCAGCCGTACGTTGGATGGTCTGGATAATAATTTTCTTGGCTTCTTTGTTGGCTTTCAGTTTCGCTTCCTCCAAAATTTCCTGAACATGAGCGGCGGCATGAGTTTTAGCTTCTTCTTTCAGGGCCACAGCCATTTGTTCCCGAGCTTCTTCTGCACTCATCCCAGCCACTTTCTCCAATTGCCGGATATGCTGCCCCTGCTGCTTTTCCAACTCGGAACGCTTCACATTGAGGAGCTCAATCTGTTCCTGTAAATTCTCGCGGATGGCGTCAGTTTCCTTAATCTTACGCTGTAAATTTTCATTTTTCTGATTTATGGACTGTTCTTTTTGACGAATCCGCTTTTCACTGTCTTCCAATTTTTTATTCCGCTTGCCTACCGTCTTCTCGTGTTCCGTTTTGAGTTTTAAAAACTGCTCTTTAGCTTCCAGTATTTTGTCTTTTTTAAGCGTTTCAGCCTCCCCGCGCGCTTCTTTTTTAATTCTCTCGGCCTCTTGTCTGGCCTCTCCTATCAGTCTCTCATTGCTTTTATTTAATGAAGCGGAAAAAATAGCTCGCCCCACGAATATTCCTACCACCAGAGCCACAACAACAGCCCCAATTAAAATTGTTATAGAAATCATAAGTATGTAATTCAAATAAATTCATGTAAAAAATAAAATGACCTCAAACAAATGATTGAGGAACTAAAGGGCGAAAATACAAATTTAAGATAGAAAAACGAGGGGAAATTTTTAAGCCAATATCGATTCCGTTTTTTTACAGGATACCACCAACAGCAGAATAAAAGTTATAAAAGCATTGATAACCAACAGTTCGTAACCAATTTTATATCCATGAAAAATATTTAAAGACAAACTCCGAGCAAGAGTAGCCATAGAGGGAGCTAAATGAAATTTCGCAATATACCAATCCGGATGGTTTAACAAATCCAACAGCAGGGTAAGCAGCATTGCCGCAATAGACAACAACAGAGGCCACTTCCCTTTTACCCATCTTTTCGTCATTATTCCAAAGGCAAACAATCCCAATAGAGGGCCATAAGTATATCCGGCCAGTTTCAGCAGGATAACAATCAAAGATCCGTTGTCCACCAGCCTGTAAAAGAACACAAAACCCAGAAACACGAGCGCAAAAAGAAAATGAACCAGCAGCCGGATCTGTACTTTCTTTTTCTCCTTCCAATGCTTCCTGGCCGGCAGGTTTAGAATATCTATGCAAAAAGAAGAGGTCATAGCAGTAAGCGCTCCATCGGAACTGGGGAAAAGCGCCGAAATTAACCCTATAACAAATACAATGGTTAATATAAAAGGCAATCCGCTTTGGATGGCAATGGCAGGATAAAGATCATCCCCTCTGGCGTTAATCCCATGCTGTTGGGCAAAAAGGAGGAGCAATCCTCCCAGAAAAAGAAAAACAAATACAACTACCATTTGCAAGGCACCCATCACCAGCATGTTCTTTCGGGAATCTTTCAAATTGCTTACGCTGATATTTTTTTGCATCATTTCCTGATCCAACCCGGTCATGGCTACTGTGATAAAAGCCCCGCCTATTATCTCTTTAATAAAATTGTGGGAAGATAAGCCTCCCCATGTAAATATTTGGGTCAGCCCCTGCCCTTCCAACTGCTGCCAGGTTGTCTTTATGTCCAAATTCAGATTTTCCATGAGGTAAAGAACACCCACAACAAGAGAAAGCAGCATGAAAGTGGTTTGCAGCGTATCCGTCCACACAATTGTTTTCACACCACCCTTAAAGGTGTACAGCAGAATGAGAAGCAGGATAATAATCGCTGCAAGGGAAAAAGGAACCTTCAGTTCTTCCAGAACAAACAATTCCAGTACCTTAATAACCAAATACAGCCGGAGCGTGGAACCTACTGTGCGGGAGAGCATAAAGAAAAGCGCCCCGGTTTTATGAGCATTGCCTCCCAGCCTTCTTTCCAGATAGGTGTAAATAGAAGTTAGCTGCATTCTATAATACAAGGGAAGCAATACAAAAGCTACGATAAAATAACCCAGCCAGTACCCGATGGTTACCTGAAAATAGGAAAATCCGCTTTCTCCCACCGTTCCCGGAACACTGATAAAAGTAATACCGGTAAGCGAGGTGCCAATCATCCCGAAAGCCACTACCCACCACTTGCTTTTTCGATTTCCTACAAAAAAAGATTCGTTGTTACTTCCGCGGGAGGTGAACCAGGAAATAGCAAGTAACAGGCAGAAATAAGCAAGAATAATGGCAAGTAATAAAACGCTATTCATTTTCCAGGATATCATCCATCTGTGCTTCCATTTTCAGGAGAAAATCCTGTATCTCATCAGAAGGACTGACTTCAGATGTGGCAGTCTGGGTAGCATACCAAATAAGACACATAGAAATAAAATCTTGTAAATCTTTTCCTGCATAAGCCGTCTTAAACTCTACAATTTTGGCATTTACTTCCTTCATGACCTTCCGAATAGCTTCTTCCTCTCCCGGTTTTATCCGAAGGCGGTAGGTCCGGTCAGCCACTACAATATTAACAGGGATCAATGGTTCCTCAGCCATCATTTATTCATTTTGCAATTTTACTCAAGCATCATTTGAGATACAGTCTCAAAAATCGTATCTGCATTGGGCTTTGAAAAATAATCCCCATCGGAGCTATAAGATGGCCGGTGTTCTGCAGCAGGTAAACAGCGGGGAGCCGCATCCAGGTATTGATATCCACCCTGCACTTCCATCACATGACGGAACATATAAGCCGTTGCCCCTCCCGGCACATCCTCATCAAAAAACAAAATACGGCTTGTCTTTTTCAGCGATTCCACTATTTTATGATGAATATCAAAAGGCAAGAGCGTTTGCACATCAATAAGTTCACAGGAAATACCCCGTTCTTCAAGCCGCTTTACCGCATCCATAGCATTCCTCAATACAGAGCCATAAGAAACGAGCGTTATATCATCTCCCTCGTGCAATACCTCGGGTATCCCGAGAGGAACCGTATAGGAATCAAGGTTATCCGGTAATTTTTCCTTCAGCCGGTAGCCATTCAGGCATTCAATTATCAGCGCCGGTTCGTTAGCGCGCAGAAGCGTATTGTACATGCCGGCGGCCTTCACCATATCGCGGGGTACACAAATATACATCCCGCGCAGGGCGTTGATCAGAAGCCCCATTGGCGAACCCGAATGCCAGATTCCTTCCAGCCTGTGGCCGCGTGTGCGCAGGATCATCGGGCAATGCTGCAGCCCCTTTGTACGGTACTGCAGGGTAGCCACGTCATCGCTTATCTGTTCCAAAGCAAAAAGAATATAGTCGAGGTATTGTACTTCTGCAATAGGTCGTAACCCCCGAAGAGCCATCCCTATTGCCTGTCCCATAATGGTCAGTTCCCGGATACCCGTATCAAAAACACGATCTTTCCCATGTTTTTCCTGAAGACCAGTAAACGCCTGATTGACCCCGCCAATTTTCCCTACATCTTCGCCAAAAGCAAAAACAAGAGGGTTATCCCGGAGCAGTTGGTCGAAATAACGGTTCAATACCTCATAACCATTAATTATCGGAGCCTCCTCGCTGTAAACCGCCTTTACTTCGGGAACTTTCAGAGCCGAGTTCGCACCGGAGGCATACAAACAACTGTTGTATAAAAGAGCGCCTTCTTCTTTATATTTTTTGTATAAATTTTTCAATTCCTCCAATCCCTTAGTAGCCCTCAACTCTTGCAGGCTGGTAATCTCCGCCAAGGTATTTAATACGTCAGAACGGATAGGCTCTTTATTGGCCAGGAGCCTACCTGCCAGTTTTCTGACTTGTTCGCGTTGATCTTTTTGTTCGTTTATAAGAGTTTTACAATGAAGAATTACTTCATGAACCTGTTTTTTAATAGGCTGCTGAAAATTGCGATAGGCAATATTTTTTGCCTTTACTACTTCTTTTCGCGCTATTTTTTCGATTTCTTCCAACTCGGACTCATCGGCCAGAGAATTTTCCAATATCCACAATCGCATTTGCCTATTGCAGTCCCATTCCCTCTCCCATTCCAGCCGTTTTTTACTTTTGTACCTCTCGTGCGATCCGGAGGTAGAGTGGCCAAGTGGCTGGGTCAATTCCTGTACATGAAATATGGCAGGAATATGCTCCCTGCGAATCCGTTGAATACCTTTTTCAAATACTTCACACAGGCCGGCATAATCCCATCCCTTCACCGTATAAATATCAATACCCGTTTGATCATTGCCTTTTTCAAAACCCTTTAACGCCTTGGAAATGGAATCCTTTGTCGTTTGAAATTTGCGGGGAACAGAAATGCCATACCCGTCATCCCATACAAAAATGGCCAAAGGCACCTGTAAAACTGCCGCCGCATTTACGGTTTCCCAAAAATGCCCTTCCGAAGTACTGGAATCGCCAATTGTTGCAAAACAAACCTCATTTCCATTGTGAGAAAGATGAGGCAGGTTCTTAATATTTTCTACTGTTCTAAACAGTTTAGAGGCAAAAGCAAGCCCCAGGGAACGGGGCATCTGAGAGGAAGTGGGCGCCATATCCGCCGCAGTATTTTTTATTTCGGACAGGTTTAAGAAATGCCCGTTTTCATCAATGTTTTGGGTGGCATAATGAGAATTCATCTGACGGCCCGCGGAATTGGGATCATTTTCAGAATCAGGATCGCCATATAATTGTGCGAAATACTGAGAAACAGTAGTTAATCCCGTAGCCAGCGCAAAGGTCTGATCCCTGTAATATCCAGAACGCCAGTCCCCCGGCCGAAAAAATTTGGCCCAGGCAATTTGCGGCACTTCTTTCCCATCTCCAAAAATACCAAACTTCGCTTTTCCGGTCAGCACTTCCTTTCTTCCCAGAAGACTAAGTTGACGGCTCTGGCAAGCCAGATAATAGTCATCCAGCACCTCTTTTCTAAACTCATCAAACGATAAAGAGTGGCTCAACATTTCAGTTTCAGGATGATTATGTATTGTCATTCTATCGGATTAGGTTACAAATGTAAGGAATTTACCGGTAAATTCCTGAAATAATCCTGTAAATCATGAAAAATAAAGGCCCTTTTTATGAACTTTTAAACCGGCAAAAGAGTTGGCAAATTATTTGTATCTTGCCCTCCGAAAGAATAAAATATCTATTAAAAAAACAACCTTTTATCATGAAAAAAATATTGTTTTGTCTGGCAGCTACTTTCTTATTCAGCGGCGCTGTATTTGCCCAAACCACGGCTTCAAATACCACCGAACAGCAAGCAAAAAAGCAGTCTCCTTTTGACGGTATCGTTAAATTCAATAAGGAAACCATTGATTTTGGTACTGCTAAACTGAACCATCCGGTAACCGTTACTTATGTATTTACCAACATAGGAGAAAAACCGCTGATCATCAAAAGCGCACAACCCAGTTGCGGATGCACCACCCCAGATTGGACCAAACAGCCGGTGCTTCCCGGAAAAAAGGGAGAAGTAAAAGCCACCTATGATGCTGCTGCTTTGGGTCAGGTTAATAAAACAGTGTTTGTCAATTTCCAGGGCATTCCACAAACAAAGGAACTGCATATTGTCGGGAAAATAGAAAAATAAGGGGTATATATGCCAACCATCAGCAACCGGGGCCTTAAAATGCCTCCCTCTCCTATCCGGAAATTAACGCCTTATGCAGAAGCCGCTAGAGCCAGAGGCATTCGGGTTCATCACCTTAACATCGGGCAGCCGGATATTGAAACACCACCACTGGCCCTAAAAGCAGTCAGAGATAGTGTATTTTCTGTTCTGGCCTATACCCCCAGCCCCGGTCTGCTAAGCTACCGCAAAAAATTAACAAAATATTATTCCCGTTATGGCATAGCGGTGGAGCCTTCCCAGATCATTGTCACCACAGGGGGCTCCGAAGCCATTCTGTTTGCTTTTATGTGTTGTCTGGATCCTGGAGATGAGGTTCTTATCCCAGAACCTTTTTATGCCAATTATAACGGGTTTTCTATCTCAGCTCAGGCCACAGTAAAAGCAGTTACTTCTTCCATTGACCAGGCTTACGCACTTCCCTCCTCCACCGATTTCGAATCCCTTATCGGGGAAAAAACCCGGGCTATTTTAATTTGTAATCCCAACAACCCGACAGGCTATATGTACAGCAGGGAAGAGTTGGAACAACTAAAAGCTCTTTGCAGGAAACACGACCTTTTCCTATTCTCGGACGAGGCCTACCGGGAATTTTGCTATGAAGGAACGCACTTTTCGGCCCTGCAACTGGAAGATATGGAAGATAAAGTCATCGTCCTGGATACCATTTCAAAAAGGTACAGCGCCTGTGGCGCACGAATTGGTGCCTTGGTTACCAAAAATCCTCATGTCCTTGAAGCCGCCTTAAAATTTGCACAGGCCCGACTCAGCCCTCCTACTTTTGCTCAAATTTTTGCCGAAGCTGCGGTAGAAGTTCCGAAAAAATACTTTAAAGAAGTAAAAACAGAATACAAAGCCCGCCGGGATATACTGGTTTCCCGACTACAGCAAATGGAAGGAGTAACGTGCCCTCTGCCACGAGGGGCATTTTATGCCATGGCACGATTGCCGATAGATGATGCAGATCGTTTCTGTCAATGGTTACTGGAAGATTTCTCCTTTGAAAATGCCACAGTTATGCTTGCTCCCGGAACCGGTTTTTACGCCACTCCCAACCTCGGGAAACAGGAAGTCAGGCTGGCTTACGTCCTTAACCAAAATGAACTAAAAGAGGCTTTAATTTGTTTAGAAAAGGCTTTAAAAGCATATCCTGGCAGAAAGATAAATTAACAATCCTTAAACACTTAAACAAGAAGGTTTACTTATCTTTGTAAGTGTTAGAAAGGAAGATAAAAGATAAAAAAATACTGAAGATTACGGCCATCAACCACTGATGGCTATCGTAGAGAGGATGGGAGTAGTCCCCCGGTTTCCACCGGGGGAATTTTTTTGTCTTAGAGAAATATCGTTTTGAAGAATGTCCTTACTTTTTCATTAAAATACCTTAGCTTTAACTCCATCTAACATCTAAAGCTATGGAACCAACCCGCCTTTTTGATTTACCAGAATATCAATTATCACATTATCCAAAACCGGATATGATGGCTGCCAAGGAAAATGGAGAATGGAAGAGCTATCCTACGGAATGGTTCGTAAAAACAGCTTTGCAACTGGCAGGTGGATTCAACAAGGCCGGCATAGGTTATAGCAGTTGGGATGCAGAAGGCCGGGATAAAGTGGCTGTCTTATCCGAAAACCGCCCCGAATGGCTGCTTATTGATCAAGCCTGTCAACAATGTGGCGCTGTATTGACTCCGATATACCCTACCATACATCCGGCAGAACTCCTGCATATTTTAAAGGAAGCCGCTATTAAATGGGTTTTTGTAAGCGACAAGGCTTTGTATGAAAAAGTGGAAGCATTACAAGATAAATTCCCTGACTTAAAGGCCATCTTCAGTTTTGAAAAAATTGAGGGGGTCCGGCACTGGCAAGAATTATTAGAAGGAGTGGGTGAGAAACAACTGAAAGAAATTGAAACCATTAAAGCGCACATAAAACCGGAAGATATGGCCACTATTATTTATACCTCGGGAACTTCCGGACGGCCTAAAGGAGTCATGTTAAGCCATCAGAATATCCTGAGTAATGTTTTAGCCGGATATAAGTGCCTTCCGGTCAATAACGATGGAAGGGCATTAAGTTTTCTTCCGCTCAACCATGTTTACGAACGCATGATATCTTATCTTTACATCTATGCCGGCATACCTATCTATTACGCGGAAAGTATGGATACCATAGCAGAAAATCTTAAAGAAGTAAAGCCCTATATTTTTACAACTGTTCCCCGTCTGCTTGAAAAAGTATATGAGCGAATTATGGAAAAAGGCCATCAACTGAGAGGGCTGCAAAAGAAGATTTTCTTTTGGTCCTTATCCGTAGGTAGCAGATATGAGTTAAATACGACTAAAAGTTTAGGTTACAGATTGCAACTTGCCCTGGCGCGAAAGCTGGTGTTTAGCAAATGGCGCGAAGCGCTCGGGGGACAAGTAGAGGCCATCATCACAGGGTCTGCCGCCTGCCAGGTACGGCTCTTAAAACTCTTCACGGCAGCTGAAGTTGCTATCCTGGAAGGATATGGACTTACAGAAACCTCCCCCGTTATCAGTGTAAATCGCATGGAAAAAAAGGACCGTAAATTTGGTACGGTAGGCCCTGTCATTGATAAAGTAGAAGTAAAAATTGCCTCTGATGGTGTGATCTTATGCAAGGGGCCCAACATCATGATAGGCTATTACAAACAACCGGAATTAACAAAAGAAGCCTTGCAGGACGGATGGTTTTATACAGGGGATATCGGAGAGATAGTGGAGGGGCGTTTCTTAAAAATAACCGACCGGAAAAAAGAACTTTTTAAAACCTCAGGAGGAAAATATGTCGCTCCCCTCCCCATTGAAACTAAAATGGTAGAATCTCCTTTCATAAAGCAAATTATGCTGGTTGGAGACAATCTTAAATTTACCTCGGCGCTGATCGTACCGGACTTTGAAAGAGTTCAGCATTATCTTTATCCGGGAAAAGCAACTCCTACCGATCCCGAAAAGTTGATACAACTTCCCGATGTAACCCGGCTTATTATGAAGGAAGTAGAGAAATACAATAAAGATTTTAATCATGTGGAACAGGTAAAAAAGATCAAACTTCTTTCCCATGAATGGACCATTGATGCTGGAGAGCTTACGCCCACTCTGAAATTGAAAAGGAAAGTGATTGTAGAGAAATACAAGGGCTTAATTTCGGAAATTTATCATTGAATACTTAACTTTGCCCCTTTTAAAAAATAAGGCCCCGTAGTTCAATGGATAGAATAGGAGTTTCCTAAACTCTAGATCCAAGTTCGATTCTTGGCGGGGCTACTAAATCTCTGTAAGGTATTTATGTACAAAACTAATGGCCATAGAACCTTCTCCTACCGCAGAGGCGACACGGTTCATTGCACCGGCGCGTACATCACCTGCCGCAAAAATTCCGGCATAACTTGTTTCCAATAAATAAGGGTCTCGCTCCAGTTTCCATATCTTTTTAAAATTCTCATAATATTGTAAATCCCGGCCTGTTGCAATAAACCCCTTATCATCCGTAATAATTGTATTATCCAGCCAATCCGTGAAAGGCTTTGCTCCAATGAAAACATGCAATGCTACCGCGTCATCTGTGTATTCTTCGCCGGTCTTAACATTCTTAATGGTTAATTGTTCTAATCTGTCCCGGCCGCTTGCTCCTACCACCTCACGAAGTCCGCAGACGGCTATGTTACTTACCCCCGTTATCTGGTCAATCAAATAAGAAGACATGCTATAAGATAATTTTTCTCTCCTGATAAGAATATTTACCTGCTTTGCAAATTTTGAAAGATACATTGCTGCCTGTCCTGCAGAATTACCTCCTCCTACTATATAAATCGTCTTACCCTTACATGCCAATGCTTCTGTACTCGCTGCTCCATAATAAACACCGGCGCCCATAAATTGCGACAGGCCAGGTGTAGTCAATTTCCGATAATCAACCCCTGTTGTGATCACAACGGCTTTGGTCACTATTTCCGTATCATTATCCAGGATAATCTTCTTATAATTACCCTGCATCTTTATGGCCTTCACGGATTGAGGAGAAAGAAAACTGGTACCGAATCTTACCGATTGGGTAATCGCCCTCCTCGTTAGATCCGCACCGCTTAAACCGGTTGGGAAGCCCAGATAATTCTCAATACGGGAACTGGTGCCCGCTTGTCCGCCCGGAGCTCTTCTTTCTATCAATAATGTTTTGAGGCCTTCTGATGAGCCATAAACGGAAGCGGCTAATCCTGCAGGCCCTGCGCCAATTATCACTACATCATATATCTCATTCCTGACTTCAGGGTTCAAGCCTATTCTCCTGGCCACGTCTATGATACACGGACTTAGTAACATCGTTCCATCTTCAAAAAATATGACAGGAAGATCTTTCGTCTCCACCTTATTCAACTGCATCAATTGTTTACCTTCCTCATCATTTGCATCCGTCCAATGATAAGGGACCAAGTTGCCTGATAAAAATTCTTTGATCTCGTGACTCTTGGGCGAAAACTGATATCCTAATAACTTAATACCTTTGAAATCGGGATGAAAGTTGTTCTGCCAGTCATCTAACAGGTCGTTGATAACAGGATACAATCTTTCTTCCGGCGGATCCCATGGTTTCGTTAAATAATAGTCAAGCCCCACTTTATTAATGGCCTTGATCGCTGCATCGGTATCAGAATAAGCCGTAAGCAATACTTTTTTGGCCTTATCGTAGAACCCGATTGTCTGGGATAAAAAATCAACCCCTTCCATCTCCGGCATTCGTTGGTCGGATATAAACATGGCAACCGCTTCTCCCTTATTTTTTAGCTCAAGCAAACTATCAAGCGCTTCTTTTGCAGACGAAGTACTAAGTATGCGATAATCCTGCCTGTACTTAATCCTTAAATCTCTGGTAATGGCACGGAGTACCTGTACATCATCATCTATTACAAATATGATTGATTGATACATTTTAATGTTTTTTCATTCTTTTTAGATAGGAAGATAAATCTTGAATTCTGTTGCTCCGGGCACTGATTTTACTTCTACCCAACCATTGTGTTGGGTCATGATACGGCTGACCACATCAAGACCTAATCCGGTACCTTTGCCTATCTCTTTTGTGGTAAAAAAAGGAGTAAAAATATTTTTTTTGATTTCCTCCGGAATGCCCGGGCCATCATCCTTAATACATACTTTCACAAACCTGTCATCGTGCGTTGAAGTGATCGCAAGCGTACCTTTACCATTTATTTGCATAGCATCAATGGCATTGTCCATAATATTCAGCCAAACCTGATTCAGTCCTCCTGGCAAAGCTCTTATCTTTGGAATGGACTTGTCATAATGCTCAATTACCTGAATATTCCCTCTTGTCAATTTAAAGTTTAGTATGGTTATGGTATTACGGATGCCAACATGAACATCTGTCAATTGCCTGCCTGAATCTTTATCCATAAAAGTAAAATTCTTGACTGCCCCCACAAGGCTCGATATACGCTCTGAAGAAGTATGGATATCATTAGCCATTCTATTGGTAATAAGGTAATTAGTTATCCATTCAAGCAAAACCGGTAATTCTTCTGCCGATACGCTATCCTTCAATACCTCTAATTCACCAATTGTAAATCTTCTCTCTACCAATCCCTCGTAGTCCGTCTCTTCGAGCTGGTTATCTAAAAGCCAATTGGCGATCTCATCTTCGAGCGCCGCTTTCTGCATCAGGGTCAATTCTGCGGGCTCCGTATTTATTTTATGAATAATAAGATTGCTAATTTTCTCCGCTTCCGCCGGAGCAATCCTTAAACCTGCGATGGCCTTATAGATATGGGGTAACCGGCTAACCTGCTCTCGCAACAAAGACGCGGAACGGGATATGGCTGCTGCCGGATTGTTAAGTTCGTGCGCCAGTCCGGCCGAAAGTTTTCCAAGGGCAAACATTTTTTCGTTCTGCTGTTGTATAGCCGTAAATTCACGGACACGGTTCAGCATCATGTGTACCATCGCCTCTATCAATTCGTAATTATCTGCAATGCCCGCTTTTAACTTCCCGGCGGGACATTTAAATACCCAGGATTTTTTTAGCGCTTCACAAAATGCGGGAGTGATGGTAGCTCTCGAATAAGGAAGGTAACCGGTTGGTTGCCCCGGATCAAGAATACGTAATTCCTTACGCTTGCCGGATTGCATTGCACAAATACACATCTTTCCATCTAATACCAGATAAGAAGTAATTACGGGTTCCCCAGCGTTGAACAACAATTCTCCCTTCTCCAATTCTACTGTTTCGCCCTGGTTGATGAGCCATTGCAATTGCTCATCAGGCACATGCTTAAATTCCGTAACAATTCTCAAATCCTCAATATAGGGTGTTTTCATTGAAATGAAATCAATTTCTTCACAAGGTATATATTATTGTCATAACAAATACATAAAATAGTAGAAACTGAATCTGAAATAGAGCTTTCAAATATTTTGTGCTATATTTACACTGATTATCAATAACTTACAGAAGCATTAAAAATATTTTAATAAAAATACTTTGTCATTCCAAGAGAACAATCTACCTTTGCACTCCTTAAAAAAACCTGTTGAAAAGCAGCATTTTAATAAGCGTTTATTAATTAGATTATGAACACGTTAAGTTTTAAGACAAAATCAGCTAACAAAGCCTCCGTGCAGCGGGACTGGTACATCGTAGATGCCGCCAATCAGGCTCCCGGCCGGATTTGTGCTCAGATAGCCGCCATACTGAGAGGCAAAAACAAGCCTTACTTCACCCCTCATGTAGATTGTGGTGATTACGTCATTGTTATTAATGCAGAAAAGGTTGCCTTCTCCGGGAAAAAATATGATCAGAAAGAATACATCACTTTCTCCGGTTATCCCGGAGGGCAAAAGAGAGAACTGGCCGGTCATTTACTAAAACGTCGTCCGGAAGTGGTCATCGAACATGCAGTAAAAGGAATGCTCCCTAAAAATAAATTAGGACGCCAAATGTACAAAAAACTTTTTGTTTACACAGGCTCGGAACATCCTCATAAGGCACAAAACCCACAGCCCTTAACTTTTAATTGATCTATAAATACATGGAAAAGGAAAAGAAAGCAATTGGCAGGCGAAAAGAAGCTACCGCCCGCATATTTATCAAAAAAGGAACCGGAAAAATTACGGTCAACGGCAGGGAATATAACAGTTACTTCCCACTGGAATACCTGCAAAACCAGGTAGAGCTTCCTCTAAAAACCATTGAGGCTACTGAGGCATTCGATTTAAATATAACCGTCAAAGGCGGAGGTATAAAAGGCCAGGCAGAAGCCATAAAAATGGGTATCGCCCGCGCCTTATGCAACCTGAACGAAGAGTGGCGCCCGGCCCTCAAACATGAAGGTCTGCTCATGCGCGACCCGCGTGTGGTAGAAAGGAAAAAACCCGGACAGAAAAAAGCACGAAAGAGCTTCCAGTTCTCCAAACGTTAAATTATTTATTGTAAGTTATTATGGAAGAGAAAAAAACTTCTTTACAGCAAGAACTACTTGAGGCAGGGGTACATTTTGGGCACCTGAAGAAAAAATGGAACCCAAAGATGCTGCCTTATATCTTTACAGAGAAAAAGGGGATTCACATCATTGACCTGAATCGCACGGCCGAAGGCCTTCAGGAAACTGCTGCCGCAATGAAATCCATCGCACGCAGTGGTAAAAAAATCCTCTTTGTGGCTACTAAAAAACAGGCTAAAGACATTGTTGCCGAAGCCGCCCAAAAAGTTAACATGCCTTACGTAACCGAAAGATGGCTCGGCGGTATGTTAACCAACTTCTCTACCATTCGAAAGAGTGTAAAAAAGATGCAGAGCATTGAAAAAATGCTCAATGACGGTACCTTGGAAAACGTAACCAAAAAAGAACGTCTGACGCTGCAACGCGACCATGATAAAATGGAAAAGGTGCTCGGCGGTATTTCCCAATTGGGCCGCCTTCCTGCCGCACTTTTCCTGGTAGATATTACCTTTGAACACATTGCCCTGGCCGAAGCACGCAAGCTGGACATCACCACTTTTGGCGTAGTAGATACAAATTCTGATCCCCGAAAGGTTGATTTTGTCATCCCCGCCAATGATGACGCAACCAAATCCATCTCTCTTATTACCAATTACCTGACGGCTGCCATTGCAGAAGGACTACAGGAAAGGGTGCACGACAAAGAACAACAGGAAGTTGATGAGGAAAATGATGACCAGGAGAAAGAAATACGCCGTTTTGAAAAAGGAGACGATGAAGAAGGAGACCGGAAAGATAGCGGGCGCCATCGCAACAAGGATGCTACACATCCCAGACGCCATGCTGCCGCCCCGGGTCGGGGAGGAAGAAAAACGGCTCAAAAGCGTTCCTGATTATTTATTATTGTAAACAAAACAGACTGAATTTATTAAGATATGGCAACTGTAACTGCTGCAGATGTGAACAAACTGCGCAAACAAACCGGTGCGGGCATGATGGACTGCCGTAAAGCGCTGATAGAATGTGACGGAGACATTGAAAAAGCAATCGAATTTTTACGCAAAAAAGGACAAAAGGTGGCTGCCATGCGCTCCGGGAGAGAAACCAAAGAAGGAGTGGTAATAGCCAAAACAACCGAAGACCATTCGCGTGGAGTTGTACTTTCCCTGAATTGCGAAACCGATTTTGTAGCCAGAAATGAAGACTTTATTCAATTTGCCAAAGATGTAGCGGCTATGGCCCTTGACAAGGAGCTTTCTTCTCTTGAAGAAATTAATGCCGCCGAGGTAAATGGACTGAGCGTATCCGAAAAACTAACGGAACTGGTGGGCAAGATTGGAGAAAAATTAAGCCTTAACCACTTTGAAAAAGTAACAGCCGATTATGTAACTTCCTATATTCACGCCAATTATTCTATGGGGGTATTGGTCGGCTTTTCTAAGGCAATAGACAAAGATGCTGCGCGTGATGTGGCCATGCAGGTGGCTGCCATGAATCCGGTAGCGGTTGACCCTTCAGGGGTATCACAGGAAGTGATAGACCGTGAAACAGAGATTGCCAAAGCGCAAATCATTGCAGAAGGGAAACCTGCCGAGCTGGCCGAAAAAATTTCTAAGGGAAAGGTAAATAAGTTCTTTAAAGAACATACACTGTTATCTCAGATATTTGTGAAGGATAACAAAATCAGCGTAGCCGACTTCCTGAAAGGCATTGATCCTGAGGTGAAAGTAACTGAATTTAAACGAATCACGTTAGGATAATTTTTCTTATATAATCAGATGGAGAGTTTTAAATAAACTCTCCTTTTTTTTGCAATAAACTTAAATTTTATAATTTTATCCCTTATGTTGCCAAAATACAAAAGAATCTTACTCAAGCTTAGCGGAGAATCTCTGATGGGAAATAAAAGCTATGGCATTTCTCCAGCCATGATTTCACAATATGCCCAAGACATAAAGGAAGTGATGGAGGTAGGCGTCCAGCTTGCCATTGTCATTGGCGGCGGCAATATATACAGGGGCATGGAAGAAGAAGAAACCGGAATTGAAAGGGCCACTGGAGACTACATGGGAATGCTGGCAACGGTCATCAACGGGATGGCCCTGCAAAGCGGGCTGGAAAAAGTCGGACTTTACACCCGTCTCCAATCCGCCATCAAGATGGAGCAGCTGGCAGAGCCCTATATTCGCCGGCGGGCCATCCGTCATCTAGAAAAAGGGCGTGTGGTTATTTTTGGCGCCGGTACTGGAAATCCATACTTTACAACTGATACTGCTGCTTCGCTCCGCGCTATCGAAATTAAAGCCGATGTGATCCTCAAAGGCACCAGGGTGGACGGCATTTATACCGCTGACCCTGAAAAAGACAAGACGGCTAAACGATATAGCGTACTCAATTTTGAAGAGGTATATCAAAATAACCTGAATGTAATGGATATGACCGCCTTTACGCTTTGCCATGAGAATAAACTGCCTATCATTGTTTTTGATATGAACAAATCGGGTAATTTATTGAAAGTTATAAACGGCGAAAAGGTAGGAACCCTGGTCAGAGATAAGTAACCTATCGCTGCTTTACCTCTCTTTTTTCCCTATTTTTGCTATGAAATATTATAATAAATATTTCTAAAACTTAGTACCTTCGTGGCTCCGTGGCTATTTGGATAAAACAACGTTTTCTCAATAGAGCCAATAACAACAAAATAAAACCTCTATGGATATATTTGATAAATTACACAAAAACCTGGGGAATATTGGTCAGCATTCTGACCGTGCTCACGGCTACTTTACTTTTCCTAAGTTAGAAGGCGAAATAGGGAATCGCATGATGTTTCGCGGCAAGGAAAAAATTGTGTGGAGCCTGAATAATTATCTGGGGCTGGCCAACGATCCCGCTGTCAGGAAAACAGATACTGAAGCTACCGAAAAATATGGATTGGCCTACCCTATGGGCGCAAGGATGATGAGCGGAAATACCTCAAAGCATGTTCAACTGGAAAAAGAACTTTCCGAATTTGTTCAAAAAGAAGATACCATTCTATTTAACTATGGCTACCAGGGCATCATGAGCGCCATAGATGCGGTTTGCGACCGGCGGGATGTAATCGTTTATGACAGCGAATCCCATGCCTGTATAATAGATGGCGTTCGCCTTCATCCCGGCCATCGTTATGTGTATAAACACAATGACATTGAGGATTTAGAAAAACAACTGCAACGGGCTACCACCCTGAGCAATAAAACAAATGGAGGCATCTTAGTCATTACCGAAGGAGTTTTTGGAATGGCCGGTGATCAGGGAAAGTTAAAAGAAATAGTTGATCTTAAACAAAAATACAATTTCCGCCTGATGGTAGATGATGCGCATGGCTTCGGTACGCTGGGAAAGACGGGCGCCGGAACGGGTGAAGAACAGGGGGTACAGGAGGAGATTGATTTGTACTTTTCGACCTTTGCCAAATCCATGGCTTCAATAGGCGCTTTTATGAGCGCTGAAAAATCCATTGTCACTTACCTGAAATACAATGTACGTTCTCAAATATTTGCCAAATCTTTACCTATGCCTATTGTTATTGGCAACCTAAAACGGCTGGAACTCCTGCGCACTCAGCCCGAACACAAAAAACGGCTGTGGGAAGTGGTTCACAAATTACAAAACGGCCTTAAAGAATATGGTTTCAATATTGGGCACACCAATTCATGCGTAACTCCGGTTTATCTCACCGGAACCATAGCAGAAGCCACTGCCATGAACGCAGACCTGCGTGAAAATTACCACATCTTCTGCTCGATCGTAGTATATCCGGTGATTCCCAAAGGACAAATTATCTACCGCCTAATTCCAACTGCTGTACATACCAATGAAGACATAGCGGAAACCTTACTTGGGTTTTCAGAAGCCAAAAAGAAACTGGATGCCGGGAAATACAATGTTGCTGAAATTCCCGTGCTTTAACCTTATTTAGAAATCCTGGCGGCCCATCCTCCGCCGGGAGCCAGATGTATGGTCAGTTGATCCTTGTTGCTTACCGCTTTTACTACCCTTTTAAAATCAATTCCATTTCGGTCGGCATTTACACCATCCTGGAATAGCTCCATATTCCAGGTGCCATCCGGCAGAAAGGAAAAATCCAGCGTTAGATCACGAGCTTCCCAGTTAGTCATGGCACCGACAAAATATTCATCTCCATGTTTCCTGGCCATAGCCACATACGAACCTACGTTGCCCGCCAGCGGAATGGTTTCATCCCAGGTAGTGGGCACAGAGGTGATAAAATCAAGACACTTTTTATTCTTTTCATAAATAACAGGATTATCGCTCAGCATCTGTAGGGGCGCATCGTACAAAACATACATGGCCAATTGCTGGCAACGGGTTCCTTCACTCATCGGATAATCTCCAATCGCTCTAAAGTCTTTTTTCTGTGCATTGCGCATGGCACCCGGTGTATAATCCATTGGCCCGGCAAACATGCGGATAAAAGGAAGCGTAACGGCCATGTCCGGCGTAGCCATTTTATCTGTCCATTTATCATTTTCCAAGCCTGCCACGCCCTCATAATTAACCACATTCGGATAAGTGCGCTGCAAGCCTGCAGGTTTGTGAGCACCGTGGAAATCCACCAGCATTTGCCGGTCAGCAGTGGCTTTCGCACAATGCCAGTAGAAATTAACCATCGCCTGGTCATCCCGGTTCATAAAATCCACTTTTATACCTTTCACCCCCCAACGCTGAAATAAATCCAGCGCTTCTTTCATTTGGTGGCTAAGCGTAAGCCAGGAGCACCACAGAATAACTCCTACCCCTTTACGCTTCGCATACGCACAAAGATGAGCAACATCAATATCAGGGCTTTCTTTCGTTAAGTCCCCCAATACATACCAGCCGTCATCCATGATGATATAGGGAATGTGATTCCGTGCAGCAAAATCAATATAATATTCATAAGTTTTATTATTGATTCCGGCCTTAAAATCTACACCGGTAATATTCCAATGGTTCCACCAGTCCCAAGCTACCTGCCCCGGCTTGATCCAGCCGGTATTTTCAAGACGATTGGGTTCACCCAGCTTATACACGATCTCATTATTTAAAAGCTGAATATCATTATCTGCCACAGCTATGATCCTCCAGGGAAAGGACCGTTTACCACTTGTTTTTGCTATATAAGGATATACACTCTCAGGATGCAATACCCGATCCCATCCTCCATCACCTTTCACATTCTTCCTGTCAGTTTTTACGCGGGGAGGGAAAACAGCAGTCAGAGAATTTTGGTCTCCTCCGGTAAAATACAATCCCGGATAATCATAAAGGTTGCTTTCAGTAATCAAAACCTTCCCTTTGTCCTGCAGGTCCACCAGCAAAGGCAACTCCGTCCTTCCTTTCAAAAGCGAATCCAACGGTTTCTTATCATAGAGATGTTCATAAGCATTCATCCATCGATCCTGAACATCTTCTTTACCAGACAATAAAGAGAACCATGCCTGTGCTCCTTTGGGGAAATGAATATCAAAGGCCTCCTGTTTGACAATGATACTGTCCTTAAAGTCTGTTACAAAGTGATAAGCCACTGCATCATTATAAGCCCTGAAAACCACACTGTATTTTCCTTTATATTGAAGGGTTAGCTGATTATATTGATCCTTTATCGAAGCATTTTTTATGGCTACCACCGGCTGGATAGTAGTATTTACACTTCTCTCTTTGGCACGGCGTACTTTATCGTTCTGAGTTGGCACTTTTCCTTCTTCCAGGGTCAGTGAAATTTCTGTAGGTAAGATCAGAGTTAGCCCATTCTTTTGAACGGAAAAATGAAGTCCGGCATTATATTCAATATTGACCTGTATTTTGTTGTTTGGGGAAGCAAGTTGATAATTTTGGGCTTTCAGGAAAGTGATGGAAAATAACATTAGAAAAACAGAGGAAAGAATCTTTTTCATATAAATATACATTTTAGCAGCTACGCTATATTTTTTGAAGCCACAAGTTACAAATTTATTTTACCTATTTTTATTTATGTTGCTTAAACAACCAGGCCAGCACCTGGGGATCGCTGTATGCCGCCAGCCATGAAAAATGACCTACATCCGGGTATTCTGTATAACCGGGATGGCCGCCTAATTTCCATAAACTTTCAATCATATCTCTGGAATATTTCGGGTTTACGGCAGCATCTTTAGCGCCATGAAAATCCCAAAGCGGAAGATTTACAATCCGATGAGCAAAAGACGGGTCTCCTCCTCCCGCAACCGGTAGCGCAGCCGCAAACAGGTTTGGGTAACGCTCAATAGCATCATAAGTCCCAAGACCTCCCATAGAAAGCCCGGTAATATAAATCCGGTTCGTATCTACCCGATCCGTTTTTATCAGGTGATGAATAAGCCCAATAACTAATTTCATCTGCGTAGTTGGCTGAGGTTGAAGTTTCAATTCCCCACCGGAAGAAAACCCGGTAAAATTTCCCCACCGCTCTCCTTTTGGACATTGTGGCGCAACAACAATAGCAGGATGCAATACCATCATTTCATCCGTAGCAAAATTCAGAACGCCCCATTTTAACTGAGCTTTATTGTCATTGCCTCGCTCCCCCGATCCATGTAAGAAAATAACTAAAGGATATTGAGCCGTAGTATCATAATCCGGATGGACAATGCGATACAACAACGTATCCCTGTCCTGTACATAATGCGCGTAAGCAAATCTCGCGCTTTGTGCAGCCGCTTTGCGTGAAACAACAGGCAACAGAATTGCCAGTAGAAAACAAGAGCTTAGAAGATGATGGAAATCCTTCCTCAATTTTGTCTTTAATATATGCATTATTCTTCTTTTTTATATACTCGTACATAATCCACCTTCATTGCCGTAGGAAAAATACCGGGATCAATTCCTTTTTGTCCACCCCAATCTCCTCCTATTGCCAGATTCAATATCAGATACTGAGGGCTGCCAAAAGGCCACTCGGCAGTAGTTTTATGTTCATTTTTAAAGGTAAGCAATTTGCTGCTGTCCACATAAAAATCAATCTGCTCAGGAGTCCAATTAATAGCATAAATGTGATAGGCATCCATGCAATCCGCTATCAGCGTATCCGCAGTTTTTTCATTCCCTTTCATCCAGTTATAAGCCTTGGTATGGATGGTAGAATGAATCACCCCGGGGTCGTAACCTACATGTTCCATAATATCTATTTCTCCACAGTCCGGCCAGCCTACGCTGTCTATATCGCTACCCAGCATCCAAATAGCCGGCCAGGTACCCCTTCCCCTGGGGAGTTGGGCCCGCACTTCAATCCGCCCATAAGTCCAGGCAGCCTTTCCTCTTGTTTCAAGGGCCGCGGAGGTAATCGGACGTTTTTCTCCATCCAAAACTACAGAATCTGCCCGCGCTTCAATAATTAAATGACCATCCACGACTCTGGCATTCTCTTTTCTTCCTATGGTATAATATTGTTTCTCATGGTTACGCAAATATCCATGTTGGTAATTCCACTTAGCGGTATCAGGCATACCGTCTTTGTCAAACTCATCCGACCAGACCAGGTTCCAGGTCTGGCCGTTAATAACAGTATCTTTTCTCGAAGCTGTATCATTGCCTTCCTGTTGACAGGAGAATAACATAGAGGCGGTTAAGGCATACAAAGCAAAATGGACTATTTTAGCATTCATTCTCAAAAATTTATCTTGCCCAAAAATTTTTAATTCTTTGAAACGTTAAAGATAAATGAATAAATCCTTTCTGGAAAAGATATTCGTCTCAATTCTTATTTTGTACTTTGGGTTGCTAAAGCATGCCGATGCCCAACATTTTAGTGCCTTCTCCGGGAGCGTTTACGCGCCTGTCATCAATACCGCCGTACAACCCTCTTCTGGAGCAGAGATGCCCTATCGCTGGGGGATAGAAATAGGCGGCGTAAATACTTTTTGGAACAACAACATCCTATCGATCAGCCCGGCAAAATTTGACTGGAACCAGGACACCATTAATATAAACGACTACCTTCTTAGCGGCAAGGGCAGGCGCTGGGGAACCATACAGGGGGATGTCCATCTGCTCAATTTCCTTTTTCATGTACCGCGGCACGAAAAGTGGGTAATCGGCGCAGGGTGGAATGTCAGAAGTCATACGCTTTTGGACCGGTTTAACTACGACTATAGCGATAGCATGACCACATTTGCTCCCTTTCTGGAAGCCAATGCCGTGGGCAGGCCTCAAAAAGGAAGAATCGTGGACCAGCAATGGAACGAATGGTTTATAAATATCTCGACCTTAGTTAGAGAAAATAAATTTGAGAAACTGGCCGTAGGGGCAAGCCTGAAACTCTTAAAGGGAATGACCGGAGTAGCTATTGACCTGAAAGGTTTGAGAATTGATCCACAAAAAAATAACAACGGACATGTGTCCGTCAATTACCTGGCCGGTCGATATGGTTATTCTCGAAACCTGGAAAAACTGAGTGAAAAGAACAGTACAAAAGAGCAGATGAAGACCTTAGTAAATGGCAGCCCCTTCTCGCTGGGACTTGATGTTGGGTTTACTTACACTCGAAAAGATCCCGTTTATATTGCCGGGTTCACCAATGATGAACCTACAGATTATGAATGGAAACTGGCGGTTTCACTAACGGATATCGGACGGCTAAAATATCCGTTAGGAAGTGAAAGCCGTACAGTAAACGGAATAAAAGAAGATATTGATCTTGATCATACAGAGCAAAAATTAAACGGCCTATCTACATTGAACGAATTTAACGACTCTTTAGCCCAGGTACTAAATATGCAGCCCTGGAAGGAGGCTGTTTCTATAACGTTGCCTACTGCCCTGCGGATTAGCTTTGACCGAAAACTGCAGCATAACTTTTTTATCAATACCCAACTCGTACTGGATGTATCCTTTTTAGTTCCAGGGGCAGATTACAAGACCCATACGATCAGCTACCTGACGGTTACTCCTCGATGGGAGAAAAAAAGAGTAGGCTTTTATGCTCCGGTTTATCTCAATAAATATGGTTCCTTCCTGGTCGGGGGCGCCTTTCGACTGGGTCCCTTAGTAGCAGGAGTGCACGATTTTGGCTGGCTGTTTGGCCACAAAAAAAGCGGAGGTGCTTACGTTGCTTTGGTTATTAAAAGTTTATTCAGAGAAAAGGAGGAATGCCCGACATTCTAAGTATAATCCGTCCTTTTTTTTAGATTTTTTCGAATTATTTTTCTTTTTAGGGTTTCTTCACTTACCTTTGCTGCGCTGACTATGAATCGCTTTATGCACATACATCATCACCATTCTGCCTGTTCAGGGTAAGCGGGATGTTTTGTGTGTTTTTTTATAAATCATTCAAAGAATCAAAGGCTTACCTGAACCGGTAAGCCTTTTTTATTTGGATAAAAAGACAAAGAAAGACATGACTAAATTGAAATTAGCCATTCAGAAATCCGGGAGACTACATGAAGATTCTATGAGCCTGTTGAAGGAATGCGGTATTGACGTTCACAATGGCGTAAACCGCTTAAAAACAGAGGCCGGAAATTTCCCATTGGAAGTCTTTTTTCTAAGAGATGATGACATTCCCCAATACGTGGAGGACGGCGTAGCTGATATCGGTATCGTAGGGGAAAATGTAGTACTGGAAAAGGAAAAAAGAGTACAGGAGGTTGAAAAATTGGGCTTTGGAAAGTGCCGCCTTTCTATAGCCATCAGCAAAGAAAAGAACTACAACACCTCCCAGGACTTAAATGGTTGGCGTATTGCTACCAGTTACCCGGTAATTGTAAAAAAGTTTTTGAAGAATAATAACATTCATGCTGACATTCATGAGATCAGCGGGTCGGTAGAAATAGCCCCCGGGATTGGTCTTTCAGACTGTATTTGTGATTTGGTCAGCAGCGGCTCTACCTTGTTTATGAACGGACTGAAAGAAGTTGAGATCATCCTCCGGTCGGAGGCGGAACTAGTGGCCGGTAAAAAATTGGGGAAAGAGCAAAAAGCATTGTTAGAAAAATTGCGGTTTCGCATTCAGGCCGTTAAAAAAGCCAAGAACACAAAATACATCCTGCTTAATGCTCCTAACGACAAACTGGATATCATTTGTCAACTCCTGCCCGGGATGAAAAGCCCCACCATCATGCCCCTGGCAGATGAAGGCTGGAGCTCTGTCCATTCCGTTGTTAACGAAAACGATTTCTGGGGTATTATTGAAAACCTGAAAGCCAATGGCGCCGAAGGAATATTGGTATCTCCTATTGAAAAAATGATTTTATAAAAAAGCATGATGCAAGTAATACGATATCCGTCAAAAGAGGAATGGCCGGCGCTGTTGCGAAGACCGGTATTGAACACGATATCTTTAGAAAACACAGTGCAATCTATCTTAACCCATGTCGCTTCGCATGGCGATGCGGCCGTGAAGCAATACACCTTACAGTTTGACAAAGCTGATCTTCTGGATATACAAGCCTCTGAAAAAGAAATTGCGGAAGCAGGGCAAAAACTTCCGAAAGAACTAAAAGAAGCAATCCGGCGAGCTGCAATAAACATTGAAACTTTCCATGCCGCTCAACAAAGGCCCCTCCAAAAAATTGAAACCATGCCGGGGGTCTTCTGCTGGCGAAAAAGCGTAGCTATTGAGAAAGCAGGACTTTACATTCCAGGCGGGAGCGCTCCCTTGTTTTCCACGGTATTGATGCTGGGCATCCCTGCCAAACTAGCCGGCTGCCGCGAGGTTATTTTATGCAGCCCCCCTTCGGCTCGGGGAGAACTGCATCCCGCTATATTATACGCAGCTTCTCTGACGGGCATTACTAAAGTATTCAAAGTAGGCGGTGTTCAGGCTATCGGAGCCATGGCATTCGGTACAGAAAGCATTCCAAAAGTTCATAAAATCTTCGGGCCGGGAAACCAATATGTGACTTGTGCAAAACAAATCATTGCCCGCCAGGGCATAGCCATAGACATGCCCGCCGGACCTTCAGAGGTGGCAGTATTGGCAGATAAAAGCAGTGTTCCCGCTTATGTAGCTGCTGATCTCCTTTCTCAGGCAGAGCATGGTAAAGACAGCCAGGTGTTATTGGTGACCACCTATGAAGATATGATTGCGCCGGTACAAAAAGAAATTGTCCTTCAATCAGAGAACCTTCCCCGAAAAAGAATTGCAGAACAAGCTCTGGAAAACAGTAAAATCATCCTGGTTAAAACTATCAATGAAGCGATTCAACTTATTAATGAATATGCTCCCGAGCATTTAATTTTGTCTTGTGAAGAAGATGAAAAGGTGGCTGAGAAAATTACAAATGCCGGTTCTGTCTTTTTGGGAAATTTTTCTCCCGAAAGCGTGGGGGACTATGCTTCCGGAACAAATCACACCCTCCCTACCAATGGCTATGCAAAAGCTTATAGCGGGATATCCCTGGACAGTTTTATCAAAAATATTACATTTCAAAAACTTAGTAAGGAAGGATTGAGAAATATAGCATCTATAGTAGAACACATGGCTTCTGCAGAGCATCTTGATGCACATAAAAACGCAGTATCCATCAGAAAAAAATAAACCCATGTTTGATATTAATAACATAGTCAGGGAAAATATTAAGCAATTAAAACCTTACTCCTCTGCGCGTGATGAATTTAGCGGGGCAGCTTCTGTTTACCTGGATGCCAATGAAAACAGTTTGGGCTCTCCTCTCCATAAAAATTACCACCGCTACCCCGATCCATTACAGTGGAAATTAAAAGAAGAAATAGCAAAAATAAAGGGGGTTCCGGCTTTAAACACTTTTCTTGGAAACGGCAGCGATGAATGTATCGATCTTTTATACCGGGCTTTTTGTAATCCAGGAAAAGATAATGTAGTTATTTGTCCTCCCACTTACGGGATGTATGAGGTGAGCGCGCACATCAATGACATTGAGGTACGGGAAGCCGTTTTAGATAAAGAATTTCAGTTGCAACCCGGTATTCTGGGAGCCCGGATTGATGAATTTACCAAAATCATTTTTATTTGTTCTCCCAATAATCCTACGGGAAACATTATTTATCATGACGACATTGAAAACCTGTTAAGCAGTTTTGAAGGGCTGGTGGTTATAGACGAAGCCTATGTCAATTTTTCGAGATATCCGTCTTTCCTTCCCAGGCTTTCTGAATTTCCGAACCTTTTGGTATTGCAAACCTTTTCCAAAGCCTGGGGGTTGGCGGGGTTGCGATTGGGAATGTTGTTCGGCAGCCTGGAAATTGTCACTCTTTTAAATAAAATAAAACCCCCTTACAACATCAACCAGGCCACGCAGGAGATGGCGCTGGAAGCGTTAACCCATATAGATATGGTAAACGACCGTGTCCGGCAATTAGTCGCAGAACGGGAAGCATTGCGCATCAACCTGGAAGGGCTGCCTTTTGTGCAAGCGGTTTATCCAAGTGAGGCTAATTTTCTGCTGGTAAAAATGAATGATGCCCGTTCTGTTTATCAATCTCTGGTAGCTAAAGGCATCATTGTACGGGACAGGAGTCGTGTTCTCCTCTGTGAAGATTGCCTGCGAATTACCGTAGGCACCTCGGAGGAGGATGAAAAACTGCTGACAGCGCTCAGAGAGATCACAAATAATTTGTAAATTTGACCCAAAGAGATAAAAATGGAAGCTTTTGAAATTTCAGGAGAAATAAATAAGGAAGGGAAGTTGATAACCCGGGAGATACTTCCTGTACACAGTAAAAAGGTTCGTATCCTTTTAATGATTGAGGAAGAAAAAGAGGAAAGAGAACAATGGCTCCGGACTTCAGCGAAAAGACTGGAGCAGGCATTTGAAGGAGATGAAACTGAATATTCCTTAGACATGGTAAAAGAGCCTAATTCAAAATACAACAGAGGTGAAAAAAGGTGACATTATTTTGGCGTCTATTCCTTTATCAAATGGCGGTTATAAAGAAAGACCTGCATTATTGATAAATATTTTTCCTCCGTATGACGACTCTTATTTGTGGTATTTCTTCAAAATTAAACCAATATACACCTCAGGTAGCTTTTTTGATATCAAAAGAAGAAAAATATTTTATAGAGACTGGACTACGAACAACCTCAATAATAAGAATAAATTATCTAGCGGTTTTGCCGTAAGAGGTCATTGCAGGGAAAATCGGATATCTTAAGCAAGATATTTATGAAATAGTCCTTTCGAAACTCATAGAATTAATTCAAAATTAATCAAAAAATAACATCTTACCCTTTAAAAGCTACTTTATTAGATGACAAATGATATCGAAATAAGCCCCGATGTACTCTATCTAAGAAATTATTAATTTAGTCCAATGTCCAAACGCGTATTATTTATTGATCGGGACGGTACTTTGATACACGAACCCGAAGACCGTCAAATAGACAGCTTAGAGAAATTGCAATTTTATCCTAAAGTTTTTCAGGCCATGGCCAACATTGCCAGGCTTGATTATGAATTGGTCATGATCACCAACCAGGACGGACTGGGAACCGATCACTTCCCCGAAGAATCTTTCTGGCCGGCACATGACAAAATGATGGAAGCCTTTGAAAATGAAGGAGTGCATTTCAAAAAGGTATTTATAGACCGCACCTTCAAAAAAGAAAACAAACCCACTCGTAAACCCGGTACCGCGCTTTTAACGGATTATATCCACAATCCGGATTATGACCTGGAACATTCTTTCGTTATCGGCGACCGCATCAGTGATGTGAAGTTAGCTCAGAATCTTGGCGGAAAGGGAATTTGGATCAATACGGGACACGGGCGCGGCTGGGAAGATGTGACAGAATCTCCCGAAGAAATGGCGCCCTTTATTGCGCTGGAGACTACGAATTGGAATGAGATTTATCAATTTCTTAAAATGGAAGATCGCAGCCTGTCGCACCATCGAAATACGAAAGAAACACAGGTTACCATCCAACTCAACCTTGATGGCAGCGGACAAGCAGATATTCACACCGGAATTGGTTTTTTTGACCACATGCTCGAACAAATTGCCCGCCACGGCAGCCTTGATTTAAACATCCACGTAAAAGGAGACCTTCAGGTAGATACACACCACACCATCGAAGACACCGGACTGGCGCTGGGAGAGGCTATCCATACTGCTTTAGGAAATAAACTGGGAATCGAACGCTATGGCTTTACCTTGCCCATGGACGATTGCCTGGCACAGGTGGCCCTGGACTTTGGAGGAAGAAGCTGGCTGGTATGGGAGGCCGGGTTTAAACGGGAAAAAATCGGAGAAATGCCCACGGAAATGTTCAAACATTTCTTTAAATCCTTCTCAGACGGAGCTAAATGCAATCTCAACATCAAAGCAGAAGGAGAAAACGAGCATCACAAAATAGAAGCTATTTTCAAAGCCTTTGCCCAGTCTATTAAAATGGCAGTAAAGAGAGATAGCAACAACAATCAATTACCAAGTACAAAAGGGATATTGTAATCCCTTCGCTAAAGTGGCTTTGGGAAAGCCAGGCGTATCGGGTAAGATTTTAATTTCAAAAATTTATTTTGTGCTTTCAATTTTATTTCTAAAATTTGCACTTCATGCAGATCATTCATACATACAATCAGTGGTGGTGGCGCGGTTTCCATAAAGGAAAAGCTGTTTAGGGTAGCCACGTATGTATTAACACATAAATTAACTTTAGAGGCTCGTCCCGCCGCAGCGGTTCGAGCCTTTTTTCTTTTTATAAAAATTTAATACCTATTTTATATTAAACCAAACACGGATGATTGAAACCACAGTAAAAACACGTTGTAAAAAGATGTTATCTGACCTCTATACACCGGTAGGCATTTACCTCCGGCTGAGGGACCGGTTCCCGGGATCAGTGCTACTGGAAAGTTCGGACAGCAACTCTGCAGAAAACAGTTTTTCCTATATTGCCATCAAGCCCATAGCCGGGATGGAAATCAATAAAAACCAACTGGAATACAAATACCCCGGAAACAAGGAAGTAAAAGAGCCAATTGAAAAAGATCAAAATGTTCCCGAGCGCCTCATGGCCTTCATCCGCAGTTTTAAAATAGAGGGAACCGCTCCCCTGTCTGCAGCAGACCGTTTTTTTGGTTACACGGCTTATGAAGCCATCCGCTTCTTTGAAACACTGGGCCTGAATGGGAAAAAACAGGAAAAGCCCGAAATTCCCCTGTTGCGCTATCGGCTTTATCAGTATGTTATTGCCATTGATCACTTCAAAAATGAATTGTATTTATGTGAAAATCAGGTAGCAGGGATAGAAAGTGAATTCGAAGAAGTAGAAACCCTTATCCGCATAAAAGACTGTCCGGTCTATCCCTTCAGGATTTACGGAGAAGAAGACAGCAACATGAGTGATGAAGATTACCGGCAAATGGTCAAAAAAGGAGTGGCGCACTGCCACCGGGGAGATGTTTTTCAAATTGTCCTTTCCCGGAGTTTCCAACAGCGTTTTTCGGGCGATGAATTCAATGTTTACAGAGCGCTACGCTCTATAAATCCATCCCCCTATTTATTTTTCTTCGATTATGGTGACTATAAATTAATAGGTTCTTCACCGGAGTCTCAGCTCATTGTCAAAAAGAACAAAGCAATTATTCATCCGATTGCAGGTACAGTAAAACGAACCGGCAAAAATGATATTGACCAGGCAGCTATCAAAAAACTGCTGGAAGATCCCAAAGAAAATGCAGAGCATGTCATGTTAGTGGACCTGGCCAGAAACGACATGAGTCGTTTTGCAAAAGAAGTTCACGTTTCCGAATACCGTAAAGTACATTCCTACTCTCATGTTATCCATCTGGTGAGTGAAGTTACCGGAACCCTGCCTGAAAATACCAATCCCTTCGCTCTTATGGCTGCCAGTTTTCCCGCTGGTACTTTATCCGGCGCCCCCAAATTCAGAGCGATGGAACTCATTCACGATTACGAAGCCGACCCAAGGGGCTTTTACTCCGGATGTATCGGCTCGGTGAGTATCAATGGAGACTTTAACCATGCCATTATGATCCGGTCTTTCTTAAGCCAACAAAATACTTTACGGTACCAGGCCGGTGCAGGCATCGTCTCCCGTTCAATACCCGAATCCGAACTTCAGGAAGTAAATAACAAACTCAACGCTTTAAAACAAGCGCTCATCCTGGCAGAAGAACTTTAAAATTAAAACATAAACGATCCTTTTAGTTAAAGACAATGAAAATACTGGTTTTTGATAATTATGACTCCTTTACCTATAATCTGGTTCAACTAATTGAACAACTGGTAAATATGACTGTAACGGTAGTTCGGAATGATGAAATTGAATTGGAGGCAGTTAAAAAATACGACAAGATCATTATCTCCCCGGGACCGGGGATACCCAGCGAATCCGGCTTGCTGCTACCCTTAATTAAAGAATACGCATCCAGCAAATCCATTTTGGGGGTATGTCTTGGAGAACAAGCTATCGGCGAGGCCTTTGGAGGAAAGCTTATCAATTTAAAGGAAGTTTATCATGGGGTATCCACCCCCATTAGGCTACTGAACAAAGAAGAGCCACTGTTCCGGGGGTTGCCCACTACCATTGAAGCCGGGCGATACCATTCCTGGGTTGTCTCCCGGGAAGGCCTTCCTGACTGCCTCGAAATAACTGCTGAAGACGAAAACAATTACATCATGGCTTTAAGACATACAACGTATGATGTACGGGGCGTACAATTTCATCCGGAAAGCGTGTTAACCCCCTATGGTCCCAAAATATTAGAAAACTGGCTCAAACAATAAACTCTGAAACCACCCTAAAACGTATTTAACTTAAACAACCATACCACCATGAAAGAAATACTCAACTATCTTTTTGAATACAAAGCCCTCTCTAAAGATATGGCCTACGAGGTGCTGCTCAACATTTCCAAAGGCGTTTATAACGAGAGTGAGATGGCGGCCTTTATGACCGTGTATCTCATGCGCAGTATTACCGTAGAAGAATTAAGCGGCTTCCGGCAGGCACTGTTAGACCTTTGTCTTCGGGTAAACTTAAATGGATACGACACTCTGGATATTGTTGGCACAGGAGGCGATGGTAAAAATACTTTTAATATATCCACCGCTTCTTGTTTTGTAGTGGCAGGAGCAGGCATAAAAGTAGCAAAACACGGAAACTACGGGGTTTCATCAGTAAGTGGCGCCAGTAATGTAATGGAGACTTTGGGCTATACCTTCAAAAAAGATGAAAAGAAATTACAGGAAGAAATCGAAAAAGCCGGGATTTGTTTTCTGCACGCTCCCTTATTTCATCCGGCGCTTAAAACCGCCGCCCCTATCCGTAAGCAACTGGGGGTTCGCACCTTTTTTAATGTCATGGGCCCTCTGATAAATCCGGCCTTCCCAAAAGCACAAATGCTGGGCGTTTACAGTCTGGAAATTGCCAGAGCCTACAACTATTTATTTCAGCAAACCAACAAGCGATTCTCCATTGTATATAGCATGGACGGGTATGATGAAATTTCGCTAACCAGCGATACCAGGGTCATTGACAACGAAGGAGAAAGAAATTGCACCCCCGAAGAATTGGGAAAAAGGATGGTTCATCAGGAAGATATTTATGGCGGCACTACGATTAAGGCAGCAAGTAAACTGTTTGTTAAAATAATAAAAGGAGAAGGCACCTGGGCTCAAACAGCCGTTGTTTTGGCCAATGCAGCAACAGCCATTAAATGTGCGGGTATTTATGACAGTTACGAGGATTGTTACCAGGCTGCCGTCAATTCTCTGGAAACGGGTAAAGCTTATGAATCTTTAAATAAACTAATTGCTTTGCAATGAACATTTTAGATAAAATAATAGCGCATAAAAAGCAGGAAGTAGAAGAAAGGAAAAAACAGTTTCCAATAAAAAAGATAGAAAAAGAGGCTGCCTTTTCCCGCACCTGTTTTTCTCTGAAAAAGAATATAAAGGCCGAAGGCAAAACAGGAATTATAGCTGAATTTAAAAGGAAATCCCCTTCTAAAGGGATCATTAATGACCGGGTACAACCCTCCGAAGTGGCCTTGGGGTATGCCCGGAATGGAGCGTCCGGACTTTCTGTCCTGACGGATTCTCATTTTTTCGGTGGAAGCAATGCAGACCTTGTAGCAATCCGAAAGGTCGTTCAGCTCCCCATCCTGAGAAAAGAATTTATTATAGAGGCCTACCAGGTAATTGAAGCTAAAGCGATGGGGGCAGATGTTGTTCTTTTAATCTCCGAATGTTTATCGAAAGAGAAAGTTGCGGAACTCGCAAAACTTGCGGTTTCGCTGGGATTAGAGGTGTTATTAGAAATGCACAGCGATAAACAATTGAACAAAATCGTTCCCGATATTACCCTGGTGGGAATCAACAACCGCGATTTAACCACTTTTAAGGTGGATATTGACCGCTCCATACAACTTTCCCAAAAATTGCCTCCGGAGATGGTCAAGATCGCAGAAAGCGGAATTAATGATCCAGCCGTAATCAACAAAATGAAAAATGCCGGTTTCAACGGTTTCCTGATGGGAGAATGTTTTATGAAAGAAGCCGATCCCGGAGCAGCATTTCGTAACTTTGCTGAAAAATTAAGGTAATACATCATAACAAGATAACCATCAAAACAAGCAACCACATAGAAACCAAAGTATGCGGCCTTACCCGGGCCGAAGACCTGGAGGCCTTATCCGGGATAGGAGTTCAATACGCGGGTTTTATCTTTTATGAAAAATCTCCCCGGTTTGTCGTCCATAAAATAGAACCTAAGAAGGTTAAAAACCAAAAGGATTTACTCAAAACCGGTGTCTTTGTAAATGCAAAAGAAGATCTCATCCGGGAACAGGTGGAAAAATTTGGTTTGGAATTATTGCAGCTTCATGGAGAAGAATCCCCTGATACTTGTAAAAATCTAAAAAAAACACTGCCTGTAATGAAGGCTTTCAGAATCAGGACTCTGGAAGATCTGTTAAAAACGGCTTCTTACGAAAAGGCCTGTGATTATTTCTTATTCGATACGCCCGGAAAGTTATATGGAGGTAATGGAGTGGTTTTTGACTGGACTTTATTAGCACATTACAAAGGAGACAGGCCCTTCTTTTTAAGTGGAGGAATTGGTGCAGGCGAAGTAAGTCGATTAAAAAATTTTAACCATCCTTCCTGGAAAGCAATTGACATCAACAGTCGTTTTGAAACCGCGCCAGGGATAAAAAATATAAAGGCTATAAAAAAATTTTTATGGGACTTGAATATCAGTTAAATCCATCGGCTCAGCGGAAGACGACCGTGGATTTCTTAAAAGCAGGTAAATTTAAGGTAACCCGAAAAGGGTATTATGGAGAATTTGGGGGCGCTTTTATACCGGAAATGTTGTATCCCAATGTGAAGGAATTGCAAGATCAATATCAGGATATCATCCGGGATGAAGCTTTCAAAAAAGAATTCGATTCGCTGCTGAAAGACTATGTAGGACGTCCCTCTCCCCTCTATCTTGCCAAAAGATTATCCGAAAAATACCAGGCACAGATCTATCTGAAAAGAGAAGACCTGAATCATACGGGGGCACATAAAATCAACAATACCATTGGACAAATATTGTTGGCAAAAAGATTAGGTAAAACAAGAATTATTGCAGAAACCGGCGCTGGCCAACATGGCGTGGCCACGGCAACAGTATGTGCTTTGATGGGCTTACCCTGCGTGATTTACATGGGAGAAGTGGATATTGAAAGACAGGCGCCAAACGTGGCACGGATGAAAATGCTGGGAGCCGAAGTTCGCCCGGCCAAAAGCGGCAGCAGAACCCTGAAAGATGCTGCCAATGAAGCCATAAGAGACTGGATCAACCATCCGGAAGACACTCATTATATAATTGGCTCCGTGGTTGGCCCTCATCCCTATCCGGATATGGTTGCGCATTTTCAATCCGTCATCAGTAAAGAAGCAAGAAAACAGTTAAAAGAAAAAACAGGAAACGAATTGCCGGATTATGCCATAGCCTGCGTGGGAGGAGGCAGCAATGCCGCCGGCCTGTTTTATCATTTTCTGGAGGAAGAAACTGTCAACCTGATAGCGGTGGAAGCCGCTGGTGACGGCATTGAGAGCGGGCACACAGCAGCTACTACCGCTATTGGTAAACCTGGAATATTACACGGCAGTAAAACGCTGCTTATGCAAACCAGCGACGGCCAAATTGAAGAAGCCCATTCTATATCAGCCGGTCTGGATTATCCGGGTATTGGCCCATTGCATGCTTATTTATTTGAATGTGGCCGGGCACAATACCTGAATGCCACGGACGAAGAAGCGCTGCAGGCAGCCTTAGAACTCACTCAGTTGGAAGGAATCATCCCCGCTTTGGAAAGCGCCCATGCGCTGGCAAAACTAAAAGAACTTCATTTTGAAAAGGACGATGTAGTGGTCGTTTGCCTGAGTGGCAGAGGAGATAAAGACATGGATACGTATATTAAAAGATTAGGATTTTAAAAGAATTTCAACGCTATGGATACCCATTTAACTTCCGACAATAAACTCAAAAAAGTGATCATCATTGGAGATCGTGTATTAATCAAACCGGCAAAACCCAGTGAAAGAAGTAATGGCGGCCTTTATCTCCCTCCCGGCGTACAGGAAAAAGAAAAAGTACAAAAGGGCTATGTCGTAAAAACCGGTCCCGGGTATGTTATTCCTCTGCCGGTAGATAATGAAGAATCCTGGAAGCCGGAAGAGGAAAAAATAAAATATATTCCTCTGCAGGCTAATGATGGAGATCTAGTGCTCTTTCTGCTCAATGCAGCTACCGAAATAAAATATCAGGGTGAAAAATACTATATCGTTCCTCACAGCGCTATTCTGATGCTGGAAAGAGAAGAAGATTTTTAAAAATTATTTAAATGAACCGAATTACAGAATTATTCAGTAAGGAAAAAGACAGACCTATCCTGAATATCTATTTCACTGCCGGCTATCCACACCTTCAGGATACGATGCTGATTTTGGATGCACTTCAGGGTGCCGGTGTTAATATGGTTGAAATAGGAATGCCCTTTTCTGATCCGCTGGCAGATGGTCCTGTTATACAGGCAAGTAGCCAACAGGCGCTGGCCAACGGCATCTCTCTTGAAGTGCTTTTTAATCAATTAAAAAGCAATCAGGAAAACATCCATATTCCCATCATTCTGATGGGTTATTTCAATCCTGTATTGCAATTCGGAATAAAACCCTTTCTGAAATGTTGCAGAGAGAGTGGTGTATCGGGTGTCATTCTTCCGGACATCCCGGTAGATGAATTTGAAGAAGATTACAAGGACCTTTTTGAGGAATATGGTATCTCATTTATATTTTTAGTAACCCCGGAAACCAGTAATGAACGGTTAAAACGAATAGATGCTCTGAGCAGCAGTTTTATTTACGCCGTGTCTTCTTCCTCCACTACCGGTAAAGATAAAGATTGGAATAAACAGGAACTTTATTTAAAGCGTTTAAAAGAAAGTCATTTATCTCATCCTGTATTAGCAGGGTTTGGAATAAAAGATAAAGCCTCCTTCCAGGCCGCCTGTAAACATACGCATGGCGCTATCATTGGCACCGCCTTTATAAAAGCATTACAGAAGGAAGGACGCATGGAGGAGGTTATTCACAATTTCATTTCAGATATTTTATCCTGACAGGGTATTATGAACATCGTACTCCTTAAATACAATGCCGGTAATATTCGTTCTGTGCTATACGCTTTAGAACGGTTAGGCATCCCGGCTACCGTAACTGATAACCAGGAACAGATACAAAATGCAGACAAAGTCATCTTTCCGGGGGTGGGCGAAGCTTCTTCTGCCATGCGGTATTTAAGAGCTAACAACCTGGATAAAGTTATTCTAAACCTAAAGCAGCCGGTTTTAGGCATTTGCCTGGGGATGCAATTGATGTGTAAGCATTCGGAAGAAAATGATGCAGACTGTTTGGGGATATTTGATATGAAAGTAAAACGATTTAAAGCTCCTCCCCCACTTAAAATCCCCCAGGTAGGCTGGAACAATATTTACAATTTTTCATCTCCCCTGTTAAATGGGATAGCGGAAGACGCTTTTGTTTATTTTGTGCATAGTTATTATGTAGAAAAAAGTACAGAAACCATTGCTACAGCAAATTACGGATTGGCCTACAGCGCAGCCATTCACAAAGCTAATTTCTATGCGGTGCAATTTCATCCTGAAAAGTCAGCAGATACCGGACAACAGATCATTAAGAATTTCATAGACCTTACCTAGAAAATTGCCAACTGAAAACTGATTATGATCATTATTCCCGCCATAGATATTATAGACGGCAAGTGCGTACGTCTTACGCAGGGCGATTATGCTCAAAAGAAAATCTACAACGAAAATCCCCTGGAAGTAGCCAGGGCCTTTGAAGATGCAGGACTGACCCGGCTTCATCTGGTAGATCTGGATGGCGCCAAAGCCGGGAAAGTAATCAATCAAAAAGTTTTAGAAACCCTGGCTGCACACACCCATCTTACTATTGACTTCGGCGGTGGGATAAAGACAGATCAGGATATCCGTTCGGTATTTAATGCGGGTGCTGCAATAGCTACCATCGGGAGTATTGCCGTAAAAAAGCCGGAATATTTTTACAAATGGATATCTGAATACGGTGGCGAAAAAATATTGCTGGGCGCCGATGTCAAAAATGAGAAAATAGCCATTCATGGATGGACAGAACAAACAGGATTAACTGTTTATAATTTTCTGGAGGAAAATATCCAACACGGCCTGAAACAAGCCTTTTGTACTGATATATCGAAAGACGGTTTGTTGCAAGGGCCGTCAACTGCCTTGTATAAAAAAATCATCAGCCGCTTTCCCGGGTTAAAATTTATTGCCAGCGGTGGAGTATCTTCTATAGCCGATCTTGTTAAGTTAAAAGAGATTGGATGTGAAGGGGCCATTGTGGGAAAAGCGATATACGAGGGACACTTAACAGTAACAGAATTGCAGGAGTTTTAGTATGTTTGCGAACTGCCAACTGAAAACTGCCAACTGAAAAAAATATGCTCACCAAACGTATCATCCCCTGCCTGGATATAAAGAACGGTCGTACCGTAAAAGGCATAAATTTTGAAAACATTCGGGACGCCGGCGATCCGGTGGAACTGGGTGCATTATATACACGACAGGGCGCTGATGAACTCGTATTCCTGGATATCACAGCTACAAATGAAAAACGAAAAACACTGGCGGAACTGGTAAACCGGATAGCCCGCAACATCAATATCCCCTTTACCGTTGGAGGAGGAATTAGTTCCATTGAAGACGTGCAAGTACTGCTGGACGCCGGGGCAGACAAAATATCAGTCAATACGGCTGCCTTCAAAAGACCGGAACTTATCACAGAACTGGCAGAACAGTTTGGCAGTCAATGTGTGGTAGTGGCTATCGATATTAATTTAGAGGAGGAAAACTGGTATGTATATTTAAACGGGGGCAGAGTAAAAACAGATACCCTAGCCATAGACTGGGGGAAAGAGGCAGTGAAAAGAGGAGCCGGTGAAATTTTACTCACATCTATGAATAACGATGGTACCAAAAACGGATTTGCACTGGACATTACCCGACAATTTGCTGATGAACTCCCTATTCCGGTCATTGCTTCCGGGGGAGCAGGAAACATGAAACATTTCTCATCCGTATTTAAAGAAGCTCATGCCGATGCGGCGCTCGCTGCCAGCATCTTTCATTTTAAAGAAATAGAAATCCCTTCTCTGAAAAATTATCTTCAGGAAGAAGGGATCTCTGTTCGTTTATAATTTTAATGGAAATAGACAGCTTCAAATTTTGCTAAAGGTGTAGCGCCGGCAAATAAAGTCATTTCCTTCCCTTCTACAGTATAACGGTCAGCCTTCTCCAATACATCCTTAAAGGCACTCTCTGTTTCCATATCCGGACAGGCCATCAATGTACTCGCTACTTTGGAAAACTTTATTTTATTCCCCTTCTCCAGTTTGTAGGAACCCATAAAATTGTTGCATCCAGCATTTCCTGCAAAACGAGCATCTTTGTCCTTTAAAATAAGATGAGGCTCTTTATGAAAACCACTGTCCATTTCTACTCTTTTGCCCTTTAGTGAAACCAGTTTCCAATAAATTTCAGTTAGTTGTTCATCCATTTTGTTCAAAATATAATGATCTGCCAAGGCCCCAGTTACTTTCTTTCCATCCTGGTTCAGTTGTGTAAGGTTATTTTCTCCCACAAGGTATTTATTCCCATTATCCAGGGTTATAATCCGGCCATTTTTATCCCAGGAGAATTGCCCTGAATCCCGAAAGGAACTTTCTTCATCCGTCCCTAAATATCTGGTCTGGATAAGATAGTCGCTATCTTTCAGCACCCTGATAGTTGTCTGCAGGCCTTCGCAATCTGCACAGGGTAAAACGCCCATATACACACCGGGCCAGTCCAAAGAATTCTGACTGTTATGCGCAGCATCGGGAACATTTTTTGTCATTTTTGAGGAAGTCCCACAAGAGGCCAGCGCCATTATCGCAAAAAGTGGCAATAGTGATAAGATTACATTTTTCATTTTT
>CAYRBD010000006.1:0-11542 GCA_964422465.1 uncultured Chitinophagaceae bacterium | reverse complement strand
CTATTTTTTTTCAAAACACTGCCCCTATAACATATTCCATGCCAAACCCTTTAAATTAAATTCATTGGTTACCTTTGCATCTTATGAAGGAGCAATTACAGCAAATCAGCACCTACCGGGAAGAGGTGGCCGCTTTCTCCCCAAAAAGCCCGGAAGAAATAGAAGCTTTCCGGATTCGATTTTTAGGCAGTAAGGGGCTTATAAAATCCTTGTTTGCGGAAATGCGCAATGTCCCCCGGGAGCAGAAAAAACAACTCGGTAAAGAATTAAATGACTTCAGAAGCTACACAGAAGAAAAGTTTAAAGAGGCTAAAAAAAGCATTTCCGGCTCTGCAACTGAGAAGAGTCAGGACAGGGACCTCACCCTGCCGGCAGAGCCTCACCGGCTGGGCAGCCGGCATCCTATCAGCATCGTACGCAGGCAAATCATAAATATTTTTGAGAAGGTAGGCTTCAGCATTGCAGAAGGTCCTGAAATAGAAGATGACTGGCATAATTTTACCGCGTTAAACCTGCCTCCGGATCACCCGGCACGCGATATGCAGGATACGTTTTACCTGCAGCGGAATCCTGACAAGGTATTGCGAACTCACACCTCTTCCGTTCAGGTCCGGGTAATGGAGCAGGGCCAGCTTCCTATCCGTATAATATGTCCGGGGCGTGTTTTCCGAAACGAAACCATTTCAGCCCGCGCCCATTGCTTTTTTCACCAGGTAGAGGGCTTATATATCGATGACCAGGTATCCTTTGCCGACCTTAAACAAACCCTTTATTATTTTGTAAAAGAGATGTTTGGCAGTCACACAGGTATCCGTTTTCGTCCCTCTTATTTTCCTTTTACAGAACCCAGCGCCGAGATGGATATCAGTTGCCTGATCTGCGGAGGAGCCGGCTGTGCAGTTTGTAAACATACCGGCTGGGTTGAGATTTTAGGATGTGGTATGGTGCATCCCAACGTATTGGAAAACTGTAAAATTGATTCTGAAAAATACACTGGTTTTGCTTTCGGAATGGGAATAGAGCGAATTACCATGTTAAAATATCAGATTAAAGACCTTCGGTTGTTTTCTGAAAATGATCTCCGGTTCCTCCGGCAATTTGCAGGAGCAGGGCTTTAGCCAATAAAATATTTATTATGGTTCTTGTTACCGGCGGTACAGGGTTTCTGGGCGCTCATCTTCTGGAAAAGCTTCTGCAAGCAGGAGAGCATATCCGTTGTATCTACCGGGATCAATCTTTTAAATATCTTCATCAGGATGTTATCAAAAAGATTGAATGGGTTAAAGGAGACCTATTGGATGTTATATTCCTGAGCCATGCCCTTCAGGATGTAACCCAGGTGTATCATTGTGCAGGAAAAGTCTCTTTTGATCCTAAAGAAAAAGAAACTTTATTCAAAATAAATGTTGAAGGAACAGCCAACATCGTAAATGCCTGCATTGATCACCAAATAAAAAAACTTGTTCATGTCAGTTCTGTTGCTGCATTGGGAAGATCAAGACTGAATAAACCGATCAACGAGAATATAGATTGGGAAAGTCATCCCAACAATACCCTTTATGCCAAAAGCAAGCATCAGGCCGAAATGGAGGTATGGAGAGGAGCAGGAGAAGGACTGCCCATAGCTATTGTTAACCCTTCAATCTTTATCGGGCCTTCCTTGTATTGGAAAGAAGGAGCGCCGAAGCTTATTAAAAATATAGCCGATGGATTTCACTATTATACTCCGGGGATCAATGGTTTCACAGATGTCAGGGATGTAGCTTCTCTTATGATTCAACTGATGAAATCATCCGTGAGCAACGAACGATTTATTATCAATACCGCCAACTGGTCCTATAAAAAATTATTTATTACCATAAAAGAAGAACTGGGATTGAACACCACTTTTCAGCCTGCCGGAACTTTCATCAGTGGGCTGGTTTGGCGGGCAGCCTGGTTAAAAGCAAGACTCACAGGAAAGAAACAACTCATTACCAAAGAGACAGCAACCACTGCGAGGCAAAAAGTATTTTATGATAACAGCAAAATACTAAAACAATTTCCTGGTTTTCAATTTATCCCCCTGGAACAAACGGTTGCGGATGCGGCTAAGGCTTTTATATTGCAAAACCCAACGTAATTATTTCAACAAGATAGCAGATATCGCCCCGGCCAGCGCCAATCTTACCTCCTGATTAAGGCCGGATTCCATCCACACATATTTTCGTTTACCATTGACCTGCACCGCTGCAATGGGAAGTCCTTTCAGTTGAAATTCATAAGTAAGTCCATCATAATTATGATTACCCGACCGATCATTAGAATGCACATCAATGAAATCATTAGAACTGCGCAACTCCCCTACTATTGCATTTTGCGCAAGTTCTTCATAAGAAGGGTTTTTCAGGATCAGTTCCCAATTATTCAAATTACTGGCAGCACTGCCGCTAATCCAAGCGTAAAATATTTTTGAAATATTCGCACTATAAAAGGAAGAAGGCAACTCTTTACCACTTAGAGATGGTTTATCCGTATAAAGCGCCTGAACATTTATGAGCATATTTTCACCTTCGGAAAGTGTGAAATGAAAAGGGTTTTCTTTTTTATTAAAAGAAATAATACGCTTATCAACCCCATCTTTAATGCTATTGGTAGAAAAATTTCCAAAGGAAGCCCGGCGGGAAGAGAACAATCCTTTTTTAACCTTCACTCTTTCCCTGTTGTGTTTGTTATATAAGGAACTTGTAGCCTCATTTTTGAATATACCACAGGAGGTGACAGACAAAACCATCAGCGCCATTAGAACATAATTTATCTTTTTCATAAATTCCTTTTTAAAGGTTTTTTACTTTTTCCCAAATTTCCGGAATACGTTTTACCCAGGCTAACTCCCTGCGTTTATATCGTGCTTCTTCAGCAGGATAACCAAAATAAACCTTCCCGCCCTTTAAGGAGGAAGGCACTCCGGTTTGAGCCAGGACTACTGTATTAGATTCAATAACCAAATCTTTAGACACGCCAACCTGCCCCCACAAGGTAACATTATCTTCGATAATCGCTGCACCGCCAATACCTACTTGTGCCGCAAAAAGACAATTACGCCCAATAACCGTATCATGCCCTACGTGCACCATATTATCCAGTTTTGTGCCTTCACCAATAACTGTATCGCCGCTTACGCCCCGGTCAATGGTACAACCGGCGCCCATTTCTACCTGATTCTTTACAATTACCCTGCCACAACTTTCCAACTTATCATGCACCAGTTCCCGATCGCCTCTTTTCTTAAAATAAAAAGCATCTGAACCTATGACCGTTCCCGAATGAAGAATAACATCATCCCCAATGAAGGTATGATCATAAATAGTTACATTCGGGTGGATAATACAATTAGCGCCGATACGAACTTCATCTCCAATATATACATTGGGCTGAATGACTGTATTTTCACCTATTACAGCCGTATCGGAAATCATTTTATTCGAAGGTTTGAAAGGATGGAAATATTTTACCAGACTGACATAACTACTGAAGGGATCTTTAACAACCAACAAGACCTTACCTTCAGGACAAGCAACTTCTTTATCAATAATAATAACAGTAGCCGGTGATTTCAGGCTTTTGTCATAATATTTTTCAAGGTCCACAAAAGTAATATCTCCAGGTTCTACCTTATGAATCTCATTCATACCGGTAGCTTCATACTTCTGATCTCCTATCAGACGTGCCTGAATAAAGTTGGCAATCCATGAAACTAAAACGGGTTTTTCAAACTTCATAATAAGCGATTTAAGGGTGCAAATTTAATTTGAAAATAATAAGTTATTCACATAAAAAAGAAAATGTGCAAAAAAAAACGAAGATTTTTTTTATTTGTCTTGAATTTCTTATTAATATTGTGAAGAGAAACGAAGTTTCTTTACTTACTAACCCATTAAATTTGACAAGAAAGCCCGGTAATTGCCGGGCTTTTTTTCTACCTTTATCCGATAAAAATATAATTATGCTTCGATCTATGACCGGTTTTGGAAAAGCAGAACACACTTTTTCTGATGCCGGAGTTCGTGTTGAGATACGTTCTTTAAATGGAAAAATGCTCGATCTTAATTTAAAAATCCCCCCCTTATTAAAACCTTATGAGTTTGAAATAAGAAGTATCTTAAAAAATAACCTCTGGCGCGGTTCGCTGGATGTTTTTATCCAGGTAACCCGGCATGGCGCCAGCCGTCCGATGGAGATCAATACGGGCCTGGCGCGAAGTTATTTCGAGAGTATCAACGCCATGATATCAGACTTTCAATTGCCAAAGGATAACTTAATGAGTGCGATATTGCAGTTGCCCGAAGTAGTTGCTCCTTCTGCTGAAGAGCTATCTGAATCTGAATGGGAACAAATCAAACAGGTACTGGAAGAGGCTATTCAGAAACTTGACGCGCATCGAATCAACGAAGGAAAAGTTTTAGAAAAAGAGCTGTTGTTACGAATACAAAATATTGAAAATTTTCAGGCCGGCATCAGAGAGTTGGAACCCTTAAGAAAAGAAAAAATCAGGAAACGACTTGAAGATGCGCTTTCTGAATGGATGAGTAAAGAACAAATAGACAAAAACCGGCTGGAACAGGAATTAATTTTTTATATTGAAAAATTGGATATTACCGAAGAACAGGTTCGTCTTGCAAATCATTGTCGTTATTTTAGGGAAATATTGAAAGAAGAGAGCCCTGCAAAAGGGAAAAAGCTTAATTTTATCTTACAGGAAACAGGGAGAGAAATCAATACCACCGGTGCTAAAGCTAATGATGCGGAACTTCAACGATACGTGGTACAGATGAAAGATGAGCTGGAAAAGGCCAAAGAACAAATCATGAATGTGTTATAAATGAATAGTAAAGTTATTTTAATTTTTCAACGTCAGTGTCTTAAGTACGGACTAATTTTCATTTGTCTGATTAATATACTATGTAGCCAGGGCTGTGTACAAGAGGCCAAATTGAATATCTATCAGAAAAATATATCTATCCCGGGTTACAACTGGGATTACGATTTTCATCCCTCCTTTCAGTTCAAAATAACTGATACTGCTGCACGCTACAACATCTTCGTAACCGTAAGACATACCAATGCATATCCATATAGTAACTTATGGCTCCTGATCTATTCCAATTATTCTGGCGTGAAACCTAAATCCAAACGGGTAGAATTGCCTTTAGCAGATAAAGAAGGCAGATGGCTGGGATCGGGAATGGGAGATATTTATGAACATCGGATTCCAATCCAGGAAAATGCACGGTTCAGTAAAACAGGAGTCTATCATTTTTCATTTGAACAAAACATGCGTCTGAATCCGTTGCCCAATATCATGAGTGTGGGCCTTAGGATTGAAAAAATAGCGCATTAAACCATGCTGAAGAAACTATTTAAAACTGATAGTACAAAGACCATCACGTTCTTTTATTTTTTTCTGCTTATATATACCATAGCAGCATTGATCTGGTGGGGTGTGCTTCTGCATAAGCAAAACCTGGAAATTGAAGCGCTAAAGATTGAAAACCTTGAGTTGCAAAAGGAAAAATCCCGCTCTAACCTTATTTATCAACAAGAGGAAGAAGCCATTATGGCACAAAGCCGGCTACGCAATCTACAATACCTTGGAGAAGGAGGAGCCTTCTTACTTATTATATTATTGAGCGCAGGATTTGTATTCCAATCCATGAGAAGACAAATCCGGTTCTCAAGGCAGCAACAAAATTTTATGATGGCGGTAACACACGAATTAAAATCTCCGATAGCCGTCCTTCGGCTCAACCTTGAAACCATCCTCAAGCGGAAGCTTCCTAATGAAACACAAAAAAATCTCTTAACCAAAACCCTGGCAGAAACCAACCGGCTCAACCAACTTTCCAATAACATGTTGCTGGCCTCTCAATTTGAATCCCGGCAATATCATATGGTAAAAGAACCCGTTAACCTTTCCGGACTGGTTGAAAAAATAATTGCCGATTCATCCGAACGTATCAAACACCACAACATTAGTTCCGATGTTCATTCTAATATTATGGTAGAAGGAGATACTTTAATGCTGCAAATTGTTTGTAATAATTTAATTGAAAATGCCCGGAAGTATGCACCAATGGAAAGCAACATCCACATCAGCCTGTATGCTAAAAACCAGGAAGCCATTCTACAGGTTTGTGATGAGGGAGAAGGGATTGAAAATGAGGAAAAGAAAAAGATATTTAACCGCTTTTACCGGATCGGGAATGAGAATACCCGCAAATCAAAGGGAACCGGCTTAGGGCTTTTTCTTACCAAAAAGATCGTTTTTCAGCACGGGGGACAGATCAAAGTTATGGATAATCATCCGAAAGGCAGTATATTTGAGGTCGTCCTGCCCCAAACAGGTAAAAAAAACAACAACATCAGCAACAGATAAAAAAAGCATTATGAACGGGAATAAGAAAGAGGCTGCCATTTTATTGGTGGAAGATGAAGAAAATCTTCAGGAATCCTTAAAACTTAACCTGGAACTGGAGAATTATGAAGTGGTGGCTGTGGCCAATGGACTGGATGCCCTAAAAGCCATTGAAGGAGAATTTTTCGATCTGATTATTTTAGACGTCATGTTGCCGGGAATGGACGGCATCACGGTTTGTGAAAATATCCGACTACAAAGCAATGATGTTCCTATTTTATTCCTGAGCGCCAAAAGTTCAACCAATGACCGCATTTTAGGTCTAAAAAAAGGAGGAGACGACTACATCACAAAGCCTTTTGAACTGGAAGAACTGCTGCTGCGCGTCAAAATATTGATTACAAAAAGCCGCAGAATTCATGAAGGGAATGACTTTCCCGATCAATATACTTTCGGCCCCAATCAGATAAACTTTGCTGCTCAGGAGTGTATCGGCATTGATGGAAAAAAACATCCACTCAGCAAAAAAGAAACCATGCTCTTGCGATTGCTTATCGAAAATAAGGGACGGGTGGTGCCCCGCGAAAAAATATTACAAGCTGTCTGGGGTTACAATGTTTATCCCAATACCCGCACTATCGATAACTTCATGCTTAACCTGAGAAAATATTTTGAGGCAGACACCCGTAATCCTGTTTATTTCCACTCCATCCGGGGAGTAGGTTATAAATTTACAGAATAACCTTTAACATTCTCTCTAAAGAAAATCATCTGCATCCCTATAGGCTTGAATAACGGCCTTTTCTCCTTCTTTCCCGGGTTTTGAATTGCCATGTTCCATGCCCATCACTCCTTTATAACCTTTTTCATAAAGATGTTTAAAAATATTTTTATAATGAATCTCTCCGGTTCCGGGTTCTTTGCGTCCGGGATTATCTCCAATCTGCAGATAAACAATCTCTTCCCAGCAACGATCAATATGTGGGATCAAATCTCCTTCATTCCGTTGCATGTGATAAATATCATAAAGTAATTTACAAGAGGGGCTGTTTACCGCTTTGCAAATCATATAGGTCTGATCCGAATGACGAAGAAACAAATTCGGTGTATCGCTCAGGGGTTCCAATACCATTGTCAGGTTATGAGGCTCCAATAGTTCTGCGCCACGGCGTAAAGTTTCTATCACATTGGCAGTCTGCTGATCTAAAGATAAGCGTCTGTAAAAGTCACCGGGTACCACGGTCGTCCATTTTGCATTTACCCGTTTTGCCGTTTCTATAGCTCCCCGGCAGCCTTTTAAAAATATATCGGTGTATTCTTTTTTACCGGCAGCAAAGGTATTGGCTCCATTTCCCCCCTTATCCAAAACAAACACGCCCATTACCATACCCAGTTTATCCAGCAACTTTCCTATTTTTTCCTGAAGTTGTGGACTTCTACCCATCATCCCATTATCCTCCAACGCACGAAAGCCCTGATCATGCATAAACCGGATCTGATCCAAAATATCGTTGCCTCCGAGCTCTCTGAACATGCCGTCATGTGGGGCATAATTCAGATGAAACGTTTTTTGTGCTTCATTTTTCTGACTGTACACCCTCATAGAACCTGCTTTAACGGGGTCCAACAAGAGCGTAGAGGCCCCTGCCAGTATTCCATTTTGTAAAAACTTTCTTCTTTGCATATCTTGTAACTTTTAGAATGTTTGAAGAAATTAAATCCCAAAAAAGGTTAAATATATAAAAGTATGTTTAAAAAACACAGCTTCTTTTTAGCTTGTCTTCTCTTATTAGCTTTAAAATTTACAGATGGACAAAACAGATATAAAAAATATGTTTTCAGCCAGGCAAAAATGGGCTCTCCTTTTACAATTACACTTTATGGAAAAGATTCCATTCAAGCTGCAAAAGTAGCTGCCACCTCTTTTAAAAAAGTGGATAGCTTAAATGAAATATTTAGCGATTATATAGACAGCAGCGAGCTCAACAGGTTAAGCCGCCTGAGTGGTACAGGCCAATTTGTACCCGTTTCTTCCGAGTTGTTCCACCTTTTATTCCTTTCCAAAAAAGCATCCCAACTGAGCAACGGGGCCTTTGACATTACGGTGGGGCCCGTGGTAAAATTATGGCGTAAAGCAAGGGAAGAAAATATATTTCCACTAAGAAAACAAATTAGAACGGCTTTAAAAAAGACCGGTTACCAATTCATGTATTTTAACGATGCGGAAACATCTGTAAAACTGGTAAAACCAGGAATGCAACTGGACCTGGGCGGAATTGCAAAAGGGTATATTGCACAAGTTATTTTAGATTTTATCAAACAAAATGGGTTTCCCATAACAATGATAAATGCCGGAGGAGATATAGCGCTGGGAGAGGCCCCTCCGGATCACGAAAGAGGTTGGAAAATTGGAATTGCCCTTCCGGAAGAAAAATACAAGTACTCCCAAACCCTTCTTTTTATAAAAAATAAAGCCGTAGCTACATCCGGGGATATTTATCAGCACTTCGAGTGGAAAGGAAAAAAATATTCTCATATTATTAACCCAAAAACCGGGATGGGCTCTACCGCACTCAGGAATGTTACCGTCATTGCCAACCTTGGTTCTACAGCAGACTGGCTGGCCTCCGCCTGTAGCGTACTTCCCCTAAAAGAGGCTTTTCAACTTGTTAAAAAATTTCCTGAAGCAGCTTTGTACATTGCAGAAAAAAGAGGAAATAAAATCTACAAAAAAGGAAATAAAAATTTCTATCAATTAACCCAATAAAAAAATGCCTCCCTGAAAAAGGATTTGTCCGCCTAAAAATTCCTTATTATCTTGTGGCCGTTAGTTCATAAACCCGTTATGAAAAAAAGTATTCTATTTTTAGCAGTTTCCTGTCTTTTCCTGCAACTTCGGGCGCAGGATTCAATGATAGCTAATGAATTTAAGTCTTATACGCAAAAGATCCCGGGTTCTTCGGTTTCTTTTAAAATGATTGCTATCCCCGGAGGCTCTTTTCTGATGGGAAGCCCCAAGTCGGAAAAAGGACATCAAAAAGAAGAAGGCCCTCAAACTAAGGTTTTAGTAGATTCTTTTTGGATAGAAGAGCATGAAGTTACCTATGATGAGTATGTCATGTTTCAGAATGCCAGTCTGGATAAAGCGCCTATTCCGGACGCCATTACCCGTCCCAGTCCGCCTTATGTCGATTTTTCGTTGGGGATGGGGCAAGAGGGCGGTTATCCGGCTAACAGTATGAGCCAGCATGCGGCGCTAATGTACTGCAAATGGCTATATGAGAAAACCGGTGTATTCTATCGGTTACCTACTGAGGCAGAATGGGAATATGCATGTAGGGCAAATAGTACCTCGGCTTATCCTTTTGGAAATACTGCTGAAAAACTTGGAGCATACGGTTGGTATTCAAAAAACAGTGATAACAAATATCACAAAGTAAAACAGCTAAAACCCAATGCATGGGGACTGTACGATATGGAAGGAAATGTAGCAGAATGGACATTGGATCAGTATCAGGCCGATTATTTCTCCGTTATTAAAGATAATACCGACAACCCCCACATCCCGGTTACCAAAAAATACCCAGTCACACTAAAAGGCGGCCATTTCAGAAGCCCCGCTTCGGGATTACGTTCTGCTTCACGGCTCCCATCTGATAAAAAGTGGAACGCCAGAGACCCCCAGATACCTAAAAGTAAATGGTGGATAGCAGATGCGCCCTTTGTCGGCTTTCGTATTATTCGACCGGCTCAACAACCCACGGCAGATGAAGCAAAAGCCTTTTTTGAAAAAGTACTCAATCCATAGAATTTTGATAAAAACTAAACCATTATGAAAAAAAAAGACCTTTCAAAAAGTCTCCAAAGCCGCAGAAGTTTTGTAAAAAATTCTTCTCTCATTGCCGGAAGCCTGATGGCGGCCCCGCTTCTATCACATGCCAATTATTTTTCGGGAGCGGATGATGTGATTAAGATTGCCCTGATAGGCTGTGGTGGCAGGGGAACAGGCGCTTGTGTACAGGCCCTGAGCACTAAGCAAAATGTTCGGCTCGTGGCAATGGCAGATGCCTTCAGGGATAAGTTAGATGCCAGTCTCAAGCATATTAAAGAAGCTCTGGAAGATAAACAGGACCGCATTCAGGTAAAAGAAGATCATAAGTTTGTAGGATTTGATGCCTATAAAAAAGCAATTGCAGCTGCAGATGTTGTCATTCTGACCACTCCCCCCGGATTCCGTCCGATCCAATTTGAAGAAGCAGTCAATCAGGGTAAACAAATATTTATGGAAAAACCGCTGGCAACCGGCCCTGCAGGGATACAACGGGTGCTGACTGCTGCCAAAAAAGCCAAAGCCAATAAGCAAAATGTAGTGGTGGGACTGCAACGCCGATACCAGACTTCTTATCGTGAACTGATGAAAAGAGTGCAGGATGGATTAATAGGAGAAATTACAAGCGCACAAGCGTGGTGGGACAGCAGCGGGGTTTGGGTACATCCTCGTCAACCTCAATGGAATGAAATGGAATACCAAATGCGAAACTGGTATTATTTCGACTGGCTTTGCGGAGACCATATCGTGGAACAGCATATACACAACCTGGACGTAGTAAACTGGGCGTTGGACGCCTATCCGGTTAAGGCACAGGGAATGGGAGGCAGACAGGTGCGAAAAGGGCCGGAGCACGGGCAGATATTCGACCACCATTTTGTAGAATTTCATTATGATAATGGGGCCTTACTAAACAGTCAATGCAGGCATACTCCCGGCGCCCTGACTAAGGTTGACGAATTGCTTATTGGAACAAAAGGAAAAGTATTTTGTGACGCCGCTCGTATTGAAGACCACAAAGGAAAAGTGCTTTACCAGTTTGATAAATCAAAGGAAAATCAACCCTATCAAAATGAACACGATGAACTGTTTGCGGCCATAGCCAAAGGAGAATTTAAATTCTGGGATGCGGAAAGAGCAGCCAAAAGTACCATGACGGCTATTATGGGTCGCCTGGCAACCTACTCAGGACAGGTTATCGACTGGGATAAAGCGCTGGAATTGGATTTAGGATACATCATGGATAAATATGGATTTGATGAAACACCGCCCGTTGTACCCAATGAAGAGGGCAATTATCCCGTTGCCGTACCGGGGAA
>CAYRBD010000005.1:0-65612 GCA_964422465.1 uncultured Chitinophagaceae bacterium | reverse complement strand
AGGACTGTAAAGCATGGTTTTGGATCTTTTTACCGGCTTGCCATTCTTCACAAAATCGGGTCCCCGTTCCTTCAGATAAGCTGTTAGCCGGTCCCGCCAGTCCTCAATCTCTTTCTTTTTGGAAGCCTCTTCAATTAAGTCATGGTTCTCGTGTGGGTCTTTTTCCAGATCAAAAAATTGTTCCTGCCCGATAGCAAAATTCCAGATATACTTCTTTTTGCCATCCGTAACGGCAGCCCAGTAATTGTTTTTAAAATAACAGGTCGCATGTTCCAACCCCATATATTTTCGCCATCCTGCAACATTTCCCCTAATAAGCTCCAATACACTTTTGCCATCCATACCATCCGGTATTTCTTGTCCGGAAGCCGCCAGGAAGGTGGGCAAAATATCCTGCAGGCCCACGGGATGCGCTATCTTGCTCCCTCTATTTACTTTTGCCTGAAAATGCTTTGGCCATTTTAAAATGAAGGGAATATGTACAGAACCCTGATAAGGGAAGGTTTTACGCCAATGATAATGGTCGCCCATTTCATCACCATGATCAGAAAGAAAAATGATCAGCGCATTATCATACATTCCCCGTTCTTTTAGTTTAGTTACCAGCTTTCCTACCTGTTCATCAATAAAAGTAATGTTGGCGTAATAATGTTTTTTGGAATCCTTCACTTGTGCAATTCCGAAATTTCCGAAAGCAGCTCCTTCCGGCCCGGAGGTGGGAATAGGTTTATTTACGTCCGGGTAGTTATAAATTTTTCCTTCCCAGTCGCCAATGGCCGGGCCACTGACTTCTACATTTTTATATTGGTCCAAGAAGCTTTGGGGTGGATCATAAGGGCTATGCGGGCGTTCAAACGAAACTTTCAGGAACAGGGGTGCTTCAACGTTATATTTATCCAGAAAATCTACTGCGGTATTTCCTATCCAGCTGGTGGGGTGTAATTTTTCATCCAGTGCAAAAGGCTTCGCCAGGCGGCTGTTCCAGCCCAGTCCGGTCTTGTCCGGGTTTTCTCCCGGCGCTACCAGCTTAAACCAATCCCGATAATCGCTGATGTATCCATCTTGTTCGATCCGGCCACTTTCATCCACCAGTGCACCGTTAAATCCATGTAAAGATTTTTGCGGAAACCAATGGTTTTTTCCTACGCAAAAGGTATAATAGCCTCCTTCCCGAATCATGCGCGGCAGCTCATATTTATACTTCCGGGCTACGCGGCCATATCCCAGCATGCCGTTGTGCCAGGGTTCCATTCCTGTCAATAAACAGCTTCTGGCCGGGGTACAACTGGGTACCGGGCTGTAAGTCTGGGTAAATAAGGCGCCTTCTTCAGCAAGTTTGTCAATATTGGGCGTGATGACCTCCGGATTTCCGGCACAGCCTAATGCATCTGCCCGCTGTTGGTCCGTCATGATGAAAATAAGGTGGGGCTGCTCATAGTTTTTAACAGGCTGCTTTCTTTTTTCCAACCGGGAGAAAGATAACTCGTCATTTTTAAAAGGAGAAAGGGGATTGAGGAATTGTGTCCCCAACGCTAAGCCACTTAATTGCTTTAACGCCTGTCGGCGGGAGGTCTTCATTTTGGGCATATAGGAAAATCTTTTAGAGGGTTAAAGATAGGAATTATCTTACTAAAAAGAGGATGGGATTAAATATGTACTTTTGCAATCTTAACCCACATTGCTTATGTATATTCACAAGGAAGGATATGCATCCATAGGGATTGCTTTTTTTATTCTTTTGGCCGTAGATGTTATTTTATGGCTTGCTGTGCCCATAATAGCTCTAAACTGGGTTCTTACCCTTATTTCAATCCTTGTTTTCTTATGGATCGTTTCCTTTTTTCGGGTTCCCGATCGGGTAAAAACGAGAGATGAGAATGCAATTATTGCCCCTGCTGATGGTACGGTAGTGGCTATTGAGGAAACTTTTGAACCGGAATATTTTAAAGAAAAACGATTACAGGTTTCTATCTTCATGAGCCCGTTAAATGTGCATGCCAACAGCAATCCTGTGAGTGGAACCGTAAAACTTTCTGCTTATCATCCCGGGAAATATCTGGTGGCCTGGCATCCAAAATCATCTACCCTGAATGAGCGGCATACCAATGTCATCCGGCATGAAAAACATGGAGATATCCTCGTTCGCCAGATTGCCGGAGCAATGGCCCGCCGCATTGTGAATTACCTGAAGCCGGATATGGAGATTTCTCAAACGGGTGAATTGGGCTTTATTAAATTCGGCTCCCGCGTGGATCTGTTATTGCCAACGGACATTCATTTGGAGGTGCAGTTAAAAGATAAGGTTAAAGCCGGCCAGTCTGTTATCGCAAGATTTGAGAGGGGGAAGTAGGCGGGGTTGTAGTTTGCAATTGGCAGTAGCAGAACCGGGCGCTGTTTGTTTGCTTTGGGCTTTCCACTTCCGCAGGTTACCTTTGCAAAAATCTTAAAGCAATGGTTTATAAGGCTATGGGGTTGATGTCTGGGAGTTCGTTGGATGGGCTGGATGTTGTTTTTGTTCATCTTCTTGAAAATAAAGGAAGATGGAGCTATGTGATCAAGGCTGCTGATTGCCTTCCTTATAATGAAGAATGGCAGCACAGGCTAAAGAATGCCCCTTTAGCAACCGCTCTTGAATATGCCCTTTTACATGCCGATTATGGGCATTATACCGGCTGCCAGGTCAATCGTTTTATTGAAAAGAAGGGGATCCAAATGCAAATGGACCTGATTGCCTCTCATGGGCATACGGTTTTTCATCGCCCGGATCAAAAAATGACGGCTCAGATAGGAGACGGTGCCGCTATTGCTGCCGAAACGGGGGTAGCCGTTGTTTCCGACTTGCGTAATTTTGATGTGGCCCTGGGTGGACAGGGTGCTCCGCTGGTTCCCATGGGAGAGCAGTTGTTATTTCCAGATTATCAGCTTTTCTTAAATCTGGGGGGAATTGCCAATATCTCTTTTCACGATGAAGAGGAAGAACGGGTTACCGCTTATGATATTTGCCCGGCTAACCGGGTATTAAATGCACTGGCTGCTCAAATGGGTAAGGCATTTGACCGGGGAGGAGAAATTGCCGCCACGGGGAATATCCATAGGGACTTATTGCAGGAGCTGAACGCGCAGGATTACTACCAACAAACACCTCCCAAATCCCTGGCCAATGAATTTGGAACCGAAATTCTGTTGCCCCTGATTGAAAAATATGATCTGACACCGGCCGATGGGCTGCGCACCTTTACAGAACATATAGCCCTGCAATTTGAAAAAAGTATTGCTCAATTGCTTATTGATAAAAACCCCCTGACCAGCGACTACCGGTTGTTGGTTACCGGCGGTGGAGCTTTTAATACCTTTCTGGTAGAGCGCCTACGGGAGCAGCTTGTAGAGCATCCGGCAGCACTTATTCTCCCCGATGAAGAAACCATCCAGTACAAAGAAGCGGTTGTAATGGCGCTACTCGGAGCCCTGCGGTGGCGAGAGAACAACACTACCTTGCCTTCGGTAACCGGTGCTTCGCATGCCAGCATTGGCGGTGCGCTTTGGATGGGGCAGGAAGGCTGGTAAAAGATTTCTTATCTTTGGAGATAAAAAAACAGACCATGCAGGTGGATGATACGAATGCCCAATTTAGAAGAGCGGTCTCCATAGTAAACCATACCGATCAACATTTATTTCTTACCGGGAAGGCCGGTACCGGAAAGACCACCTTTTTAAAATACATTCGGGAACATACCTTTAAAAAACTGGTGGTAGTGGCTCCTACGGGGGTAGCCGCAATAAATGCCGGAGGAGTAACCCTCCATTCCTTTTTTCAGTTGCCCTTCGGCACTTTCATTGCCAATAAAAACGATGGCTGGAATCAAATGGACAGCCGGGTGTATAATACCAACCAACTGCTGAGCCAGTCTCGCATACGTCGAAAAAAAAGAGACCTGATTCGGGAATTGGACCTCTTGATCATAGACGAGATATCAATGGTTCGTGCAGACCTGCTGGATGCAGTAGATATCCTGCTCAGGCACATCCGTCGCAGACATCACGAACCCTTCGGTGGCTTACAGATGATATTCATAGGTGACCTGTTTCAATTACCTCCTGTAGTAAAAAATCAGGACTGGCAGCTTATGCAGCCCTTTTACGAAGGCCCGTTTTTCTTTAATGCCCGCGTCATTAAAGAGGCTCCTCCCATTTATTTAGAACTAAAAAAAATATATCGTCAGGATGATCCTGCTTTCATTACCCTGTTGAATAACATCCGCAATAATTGTTGCTCTGTTGAGGAACTGCATTTGCTGGACCGCTATTACCAACCGGATTTTATTCCCTGCAAGGAAGACGGATATATTACCCTTACCTCGCATAACTACCTGGCTGACCAAATCAACAGGAGAGAACTGGACAAGTTGTCCGGTCGTACGTATAAGCAACAAGCTGATCTTGAGGGAGACTTCCCTGAGAGCGCTTACCCGGCAGACAAGGTTCTGGAATTGAAAAGCGGGGCTCAGATCATGTTTATTAAAAATGATAAAGGGGAAGACCGGCGGTACTTTAACGGTAAAACGGGAACGATTCAACGTATTGAGGGAGATAAGATTTATATTAAATTTCCCGGAGAGCAGGAGCTCTTAGAACTGACCAAAGAGACCTGGCGCAACGTCCGTTATCAGTATGATGAGGAAAAGGATAATGTAAAGGAAAAAGAAATTGGCTCTTTCAGGCAGTATCCCATCCGGCTGGCCTGGGCTGTTACCATCCATAAGAGTCAGGGGCTGACTTTCAACAAAGCCATCATTGATGCCGGGCGTGCTTTTGCGGCAGGACAGGTATATGTGGCCTTAAGCCGGCTCACCAGCCTGGAGGGGCTGGTCCTGCGTTCTCAGATTACGCCCTACAGCATTCGGACGGATGAAAAGGTGTTGCAGTTTGCAAAAAAAGAGCTGCCGGAAGAAGAACTGGATAAGACATTGGAAGAAGCGCAGAAACTGTTTCTGCACCAGTCGGTCCTTTCCGCATTTAACTGGGATAGGCTGTTGATCCGGTTGGATCAATATCAGGAAACATCCACCCCTGGCCAAACACAATCCCGCTTACTAGAAACCGGCTGGATTAACGAGTTGAAAGCTCAACTTCTGGAGCAGCAAAAAGTGGGTTTAAAATTTATTCCGGCGCTGGAAAAACTCCTGCAGAAAAAAACGGCTTATCCGCGTTTACACGAGCGAACACAAGCTGCGGTAGAATGGTTTACCCGGGAGTTGGAGGAGAAAATCATAAAGGAAATCAATAAACATATCCAGGAGTTAAGCGCTAAGAAACGGACAAAGAAAAAGGTCCGTTTGTTACAGAACCTGTTAGAGGTTTTTAAGGAGAAGAAATTACAGCTTGACCAGGCACAAACCATTACCGAAGGCCTGTTGCAAGCTAAAGAATCACAAATGCTGATAGATGCCGCTACAGCGCGGTATCGGTCCAAAAGGGAGGAGGCAGCAGAACCAGAGACGGAGAAACCCGTTAAACCACAAAAAGGAGATTCAGCCCGGCTGTCGCTGTCGCTCTTTAAAACACACAAAAATACGGCGGAAATTGCTAAGCTCCGTGAGCTTAAGGAGAACACCATTCTCAATCATTTGATTACATTTATACCTGCGGGAGAAATTTCCATTTATGAACTATTTACCCCGGAAAAAGTAGCGGCCTTATCTTCCATAATAAAAGAAAACCCGGAAGCTACTTCTTCTGGAATCAGAGAAAAGTCTGGGAATGGTTTTTCTTATCCGGAGATAAAGGCCGTACAATTGTATTTGAAGAAGGAGCAATAGATTTCTCCGTTCATTGTTTGTATTACAAAAACAGAAAAAGCATTATCACAAATTAGGCGTGTAAACCTTCAAATTCTTTGTACCTTTGCGCCCGCTTTAGAAAAAACGCGGGAGAAAAGTTTATGGAGATTCGGAATATCGCTATTATAGCCCATGTTGACCATGGAAAAACAACCCTTGTTGACAAAATCTTACACCAGACACAGGTCTTTCGGGAAAATGAGAATACGGATGATCTTATTATGGACAGCAATGAGCTGGAAAGAGAGAGAGGGATCACTATTTTTTCAAAAAATGCAAGTGTCTTTTATAAAGATGTAAAGATAAATGTGATTGACACCCCCGGCCACTCTGATTTTGGCGGGGAAGTAGAAAGAGTCTTAAAGATGGCTGATGGGGTTTTATTGCTGGTGGATGCTTTTGAAGGACCCATGCCGCAAACCCGTTTTGTACTGCAAAAAGCGCTTCAACTGGATTTACGTCCTATTGTGGTGATCAACAAAGTAGATAAACCCAATTGTCGTCCCGAAGAGGTGCATGATGCCGTATTTGAATTGTTTTTCAACTTAGGCGCTACCGAGGAGCAATTGGATTTTCCAACGCTGTTTGGCTCTTCCAAACAAGGCTGGTTCAATTCTTCACTGGAGCCGGGGGCGGATATTACCCCGCTATTGGATACCATATTGGAGAAGGTGCCTGCTCCCGCGGTAACGGAAGGAAATCTTCAAATGCAGATCACCTCCCTTGATTATAGCAACTTTCTGGGCCGTATTGCCGTAGGGAAGGTAGCCCGTGGGAAGATTAAAGCCGGTGCTACTGTGGCGCTTTGCCGGGCCAATGGAGAAATTGCTTCCTCCCGGGTGAAGGAATTATATACTTTTGAAGGGATGGGGAAGAAAAAAACCAATGAAGTGGCCGCAGGAGATATTTGTGCAGTAGTCGGGATAGAAGGTTTCAACATCGGAGATACGCTTGCAGACCGGGAAAACCCTGAGCCGCTTCCTGTAATTGCAGTAGATGAACCTACTATGAACATGCAGTTCAGCATTAATACCTCTCCTTTTTTTGGACGCGATGGGAAATTTGTAACCAGCCGCCATCTGCGCGACCGGTTGATGAAAGAACTGGAGAAAAATCTGGCCATGAAAGTGCTGGAGACCGAAAATTCAGACAGTTTTCTGGTTTATGGCAGGGGAATTTTACATTTAAGCGTTTTGATAGAAACCATGCGCCGCGAAGGCTATGAACTGCAAATTGGCCAGCCTCAGGTGATTGAGAAAGAAATTGACGGTAAAAGGTGCGAGCCTTTTGAACAACTGGTGGTAGATGTGCCGGATACTTATAGCGGTAAAGCCATTGACCTGGTAACACAACGAAAAGGGGAGCTTCAGGTGATGGAATCAAAAGGAGAAGTCCAGCATCTTGAGTTTGAAATTCCTTCCCGTGGTCTGATTGGGTTGCGCTCGCAGATGCTCACCAGCACAGCAGGAGAGGCTATTCTTTCTCACCGGTTTACAGAATATAAGCCCTGGAAAGGACACATTGCATCCCGCATCAACGGCGTACTTATTGCCAAAAATAAAGGTACTTCTACGGCCTATTCCCTGGATAAGCTTCAGGACCGGGGATCGTTTTTTATTGATCCCGGCGAGGAAGTCTATACGGGTCAGGTCATTGGGGAACACATTCGCCCGGGCGATCTGGTCGTGAACATTACCGAAGGGAAGAAACTCACCAACATGCGTGCAAGCGGAAGCGATGATGCCTCCCGCATCGCTCCCAAAGTTCAAATGTCATTGGAAGAATGTATGGAGTATATACAGCAGGACGAGTGTATTGAGGTGACTCCCCGGCACATTCGCATGCGAAAGGTTTTGCTTAGCGAAGAAGAACGCAAGCGTTATCAAAAAAGGCAAAAGGCAGAAGAAGCATAAAGGTTGTTTTCCTATCTTTGTGTTATGCCCCAATTAAAATTCACCACTCTTATTCATGCACCGATTCAACGGGTTTTTGACCTGGCGCGTTGTGTAAGTCTGCATAAACGGCAATTTGAAGAACATGCTATTGTTGCAGTGCAGGGGAAGTCAAGCGGCTTATTAAGTTTCAGGGATCACACCACCTGGAAAGGTAAATTTGGACGAAAAGTAAGGATGTTCTCCATAGAAGTTACTGAAATAAGACCTCCTGAATACCTGAAAATGGAATTCAGAAAAGATTTTTTTGATCAATTCGAACATGAAATATTTTTAAAGAGCATTAAAAACGGCACCATTCTTATTGACCACATCGAGTATGAAATTGAAATAAAAGGATTCTTGCCCCTTATAAGTAAACGCTGTATAGAAAAAACAATTACTCATTACTTGGAGGAGCGTAATGCGATGTGTAAAGAATATGCCGAAGGCAACAACTGGCATGCTATTTTACCCTGAATCCTTTAACCGGAGGACTAAACCCATCAGCTGATTCCTCTTACCTCTATATCGTCTGCGTCCTCCTCTCTGCCTATCTTCCTAATGAGCCCCTGGAGCACTTTTCCCGGGCCACATTCAACAAAGAGATCCGCTCCTGCCGCTATCATGTTTTGAACGGACTGGGTCCAGCGAACGGGAGCGGTCAGTTGGTTAATTAAATTTTCCTGGATTTCCTGCCGGTTGGTTACGGCTTTACCTGAAACATTCTGTACAACCGGGCAGGCAGGCTCATTGAAGCTGGTTTCTTTTATTGCTTTTTGAAGTTCGTTTTTGGCAGATTCCATGAGTGGAGAGTGAAAAGCGCCTCCGACGGGAAGTACTAAGGCTCTTTTGGCTCCTGCGGCTTTGAAGCGTTCACAAGCTGCTTCTATGCCCTTTACTGATCCTGATATCACTACCTGTCCCGGGCAGTTATAATTAGCCGCTATCACCACTTCTCCTGTTTCTTTTTGCACTTCTTCACAAATTTGTTCGACAAGCTTATCTTCCAGTGCCAGAATGGCAGCCATCGTACCCGGATGATCTTCACAGGCTTTTTGCATGGCATTTGCCCGCAGGCTTACCAGACGTAATCCGTCTTCAAAAGAAAGGGTTTTGTTAGCCACCAGGGCTGAAAATTCTCCGAGGGAATGCCCTGCCACCAGATCCGGATCATGTTCGGCTCTGCATTTGAAAGCGATTACCGAATGAATAAAAATGGCCGGCTGGGTTACGTTGGTTTGCCTAAGTTCCCTGTCTTCTCCGTTAAACATGACATCCGATATCCGAAAACCAAGGATGTCATTCGCTTTTTCAAAAAAATCTTCTGCTTCGGCATTATTTTCGTATAATTCTTTTCCCATACCGGCAAATTGGGATCCCTGACCAGGGAAAACATAGGCTTGTGACATAATTTGTATTTTGCAACAATGATACGATGAATTTAAAAAAAGAAGAAAATTATGAGCAGGAAAAACAAATCGTACAGAGGAAATATTGTGTATTCCACCAACCCGGATATGGTTGAGGAGGAAACCGTAGAACAGGAAACCCTGCCGCCAGAATCGCAAAGGCTGAAAATAAAGTTGGACACCAAACATCGCAAAGGGAAAGTTGTAACCTTAGTAGAAGGATTTACAGGTACCAGATCAGACCTGGCTACACTCGGGAAAGTTTTAAAGTCTCATTGTGGCACAGGCGGTTCTGCAAAGGATGGAATCATTTTGATTCAGGGAGATGTACGGGAAAAAGTCCGCGGTTTTTTAGAAAAGCAGGGATATAAGGTAAAATAAAGCCAGCATAAGGGCTTCAGCGTTCTCCTTCTTCATCAATCAGAAAAACATAAACCTCTGTAGGTCCGTGCATGCCGATTACAGGCGTGTTTTCAATGTCAAAGGTCCGGCTGGGTCCGCTTTGAAAAGAAATCAGGGAAGGGAGATCAGTGCCGTATTTTTCTTTTAACAGTCTTAAAGCATCGGATATGTCGGGGACAAGTTGGTTGATATAACCGACTATCAGATGTGCTGACGGGTAGATTCCGGTTGTCCTTCCGGAAGGCTGGCCGGCACTTAATACTACACTTCCCGTGCGAGCCACAAGCGCTTCGCAGGTGGTTAAACCGGCGTCTGCAGCATCAATCTCCGGCTCCTGATTCAGGAAAGTTAAATCAAAGGGCTCCAGCCGGTGCAAAAGTGATAACTCCCTGCAGTAGCAGTTTTTCCATTGTTTATTTTCAACGAGGGAAGTCAGATTTTGAGCCAGTTCTTTATGATTGCTGCAAAATACAAAACGACCTTTTAAGGCGGAGAATGACTTTGCAAATGCAATTTCGAGATTTCCGGCCGGCTGTAAAAAAACAGATTGTTGACCTTCCGCCTGTGGAAAAGGCAGGGGTACAGGCTGACTGAGCGCGTTGCGGACGCGTTTCAGGATGTTTTCTTTGGCCGGAGAAACCTTCACTCCGTCTTATTTAAAGCTGGATTGGGTTTGATGATGTCTTCAGGCGGCACATTGTCATCCGAAGGGGCGATAACCGATGGCTCTTCATGGCTATGGTCGGCAAAGGGACGTGGTCCCAGCAGGCGAACCAGATCCGCCTGATAAAGCACTTCCTTTTTAAGCAACTCATTGGCCAATAACTTTAGCTCCTTCATTCGCGCTGAGAGCAATTCTTTCGTCCGATTGTAGGCTTTATTGATCAATTTGCGAACCTCTTCGTCTATCATGCGGGCCGTTTCATCCGAATAGGGCTTTTGGAAAGTGTAATCTTTCTGTTCATCATAGAATGAGATATTTCCTATTTTATCATTCATTCCATAAACCGTAACCATTCCATAAGCCATCTTGGTAATTACCTGGAGGTCATTTTGAGCGCCGGTAGATATCTTTCCAAAGATCAATTCTTCTGAAGCGCGCCCTCCCAAAGTCATGCACATATCATCCATCAGTTGATCCGTGTTATATAGATATTGCTCTTTTGGGAGGTATTGAGCATATCCCAACGCCGCAACACCACGAGGAACGATCGTTACTTTAACCAATGGATTGGCATGTTCCAGATACCATCCGCAGATGGCATGTCCGGCTTCGTGATGTGCAATAATGGCTTTTTCTTCAGGGGAGATCAATTTATTTTTCTTCTCAAGGCCGCCGATCACCCGGTCCACAGCATCATTGAAATCATCTTGTTCCACCATCTTTTTCCCCTTACGGGCGGCTGTAAGAGCGGCTTCATTACAAATATTGGCAATATCGGCTCCTGCGAAACCGGGGGTCATGGCTCCCAATTTTTTAATATCAAGGTCTGGAGAGCATTTGATGGGTTTCAAATGCACTTCAAATATCTTAATACGGCCGGCCAGATCGGGTTTTTCAATTGAAATCTGACGGTCAAAACGACCGGGCCGCAGCAGCGCTTTATCCAAAACGTCTGGGCGGTTGGTAGCAGCCAGCATAATAATTCCGCTATCTGTTCCAAAACCATCCATTTCAACAAGCAACTGATTCAGGGTGTTTTCTCTTTCATCGTTGCTCATCATCATATTCTTACCTCGGGCGCGGCCAATGGCGTCAATTTCATCTATAAAGATGACGCATGGTGCTTTTTCACGGGCCTGTTTAAACAAATCCCGTACCCGGCTGGCGCCTACTCCCACAAACATTTCTACGAAGTCAGAACCCGAAATAGAGAAGAAAGGTACCTGAGCTTCTCCGGCCATGGCTTTAGCCAGCAGGGTCTTACCCGTACCGGGAGGGCCAATCAGCAGGCAGCCTTTGGGTATTTTACCACCGAGAGCAGTATATTTCTTCGGATTTTTGAGGAAGTCCACTACTTCCATTACCTCCTCTTTGGCTTCGTCCAGTCCTGCTACATCGTTAAAGGTAACCGAAACATGCGTTCCTTTTTCGAAAAGCTGAGCCCTTGATTTTCCAATATTAAAGATACCGCCGGGGCCGCCACTTTTGGAACCTCCTCCCATTTTACGCATGAGCAGTACCCAGATTGCAATTAAAATCAGTATGGGAAGGATGAACTGAATGGCGCCGCTAAACCAGTCCGTCCGGTGCTTGTAAATGACACTCACTTTCTGATCCGGTGAAAAACCGGCTTCGGCGTTACTGAGTTCTTTCGTGAAATTATCTACGCTGCCTATCGTGAAATGATAGTGTGGGCCGGTGTTAACGGTATTAAAACTACCGTGAGCCACGTCTTTATATTTTGACTCGCTCAGCTTATCCTGTTTGATATATACCTCAACATCACTCTTGTTCACTACGACCAATTTGGCCACATCATGATCCAACAGCATGTTATTCTTGAATTCCTGGAAAGAAATTTCTTTAGGCCCACTGTTAAAATTGAAAAACTGCATGGAGATCAGTATAACACCAATGATTGCGTAAATCCAGTAGATGTTAAACTTGGGCTTCCGGGGGTTATTTTTATTATTGTTTCCCGGTGATCCGTTATCCCTTGGTTGTATACCGTTGTCTCTTGTATTCATATCAGCATTTACCGTATTAAGTAAGAATTATTTTTATGCTTCGTGTGTTTCCTGAAAAGCATCACTCCACATATCTTCCAGGCAGTAAAATTGTCTGGTTTCGGGGTGAAAAATGTGAACTACAATATTAATATAATCCAAAATCACCCATTTTGACGTTGACAGCCCTTCTTTTTCATAGGGTTTCTCCTTCAACTTTTCTCTGATTTCCTTTTCCACATGATCTGCGATAGCACGTACCTGAATAGATGAATCCGCCTCGCATATTATAAAATAATCAGAAATGGCTTCTGGAATCTTACGGAGGTCAATCGAAACAACATTCTCTCCTTTTTTGTCCTGAATAGATCGAATAATGGTTTTAAAGATTCGACTATTTTTATTCAACTTCCTGATCGTGTGTTTTCGTCCCTCTTTTGTGATTGATGGCGTCAATAAATCGTATTTTTGCTTTTGTTATTTAAACTAAGATACAAAGGTACTAATTCCTGTTAAACAAGTCTGTTATCCAGTGTTAAAGTCCTTTTTAATTAGTTAAAACAGTATTAAAAATAAAAAGTTTAACTTTAGTGAACTCGATGCATTTAGGGGCTCCAATGGTTCTCCTCCGCGAGGTGGACAGTACCAATAACTATGCCATGGGCAGAATTGCAGAAGGCGGTGTAAAAGAGGGGGCGGCCTGGCTTGCGTGGTCTCAAAAACAGGGTCGTGGACAAAGAGGCAAAACCTGGCACACTGCCCCTGGAGAAAATCTGAATTTATCCCTTGTGTTACAGCCGGTTATGTTGCAGCCGCGGGAACAGTTTCTCTTAAGCGCGGTAATAGCGCTATCGGTTTATGACCTGGTGAAACGATATGCAGGCGTAGAAACTTGTATCAAATGGAGTAACGATATTTATTGGCGTGACAAAAAGGCAGGTGGTATCCTGATTGAAAACTTAATCAGAGGAGCAAAGTGGGAATATGCAGTTATAGGCATCGGCCTCAACCTCAACCAGCTCCATTTCCCGGAAGAATTACCCAATCCGGTTTCTCTCCGGCAAATTTGTGGCGATAAACTGGAGCCGCAGACGCTGGCAGAGGAGTTGTGCCGATGTATTGAAAAGCGTTATACCCTATTGGATCCGAGACAACCCGAGGGGGTACTGAAAGAATATGAAAGCCGGTTGTTTCGTCTCCAACAATCGGCATTGTTCCGGATGGGAACTGAGCTTTTTGAAGGAGTCATTCAGGGTATAGAGCCAGACGGACGGCTGATTCTCCAAAGAGGTGCGCAAATGTTAAGATTATCTTTTGGCGAGGTCCGGTTTGTCGTGTAGCGGCTTACAGTTCGGCGTTTTTCCAGGGATAGGCAGCCAGTTTTTTCATCAGTCGCTTGTTTTTTTGAAGCTCTTCCAGTTTTGCGGCGTGACGGGAGTGATGGAGGTCTGTTCCCAGGTATTGCACCAGCCCCTGATCCATTAACCGGTGAGCCATTTTTTGAACGCTTTTTCCATATTGTCCGGAAAAGGACAGGATGTTAAGTTGCAGGGCAAATCCTTTATCTGAAAGAAACTGATACTGGTCAAAAGTAGAATGATAATACGTATATCTTTCAGGATGGGCAATGACCGGCTCATATCCTTTTACCCGCAGGCGAAACAAGAAATCTTCCCGATGAAGAGGAGGGGTAACCATAGAAAATTCTACCAGTACTTTATTGCCGGATAAGGTCAGCAGGGGAATATCTTTGTCTAATAAATCCATTACATGCGTGTCCAGATAATATTCTGCCGCTACCCTGATCGGTAAATCTATTCCTGCTTTTTCCAAACCCCGAAGAAGTTTTTCATAACCCGTGTTGAGGGTTTCTGAATTATTGGGATAATAGTCTTGAAAAATATGTGGAGTGGTAATCAGTTTTTTATAGCCCCGGTCCTGTAATTTTCGGATGAGCACTATGGATGTTTCTACATCCGGAGAACCATCATCTACCTCCGGGATGAGATGAGAATGCATATCTGTTCCCAAAAAGGCGTAATCTCTCTGGGATTCTGTATTTCTTTTAGGTCTTTTCCCGAAAAATGACATGAAGCAAAAGTAACAAATAAGCTCAAATCATTTCTGTCTGATTAATCAAGCTCATCAGCAGCAAGGTGAGTTTGTATCGTTTGGTAAAACTCCCCTGTCCATTTTCCGGTCAGTTCGAATCTTTTCTTCGTCTCCGGCTGTACAAATATTGCTTTAAAGGTAGCCGTGTTTTTTCTGATAAACAACGTGGCCTGGTAAGTTACCTGAGTTTTGGGGGTTACTTCCACAGATTGTTCAAACTTATACGAAAAGGGGAAGTGTGATTTTAGCCTTTGAAAAGGTACTTTTGTCCCTCCCACAATATGAGTGTAACTGTCAGATAATAATTCGATGTAAGCAGGGACGGACACCCAATTAGAGACAGAATCCAGGTCCAATGATATATTTTGCGGAAGGTCAAATTGAAAATGGGAACTTCCTTCTACCTTTTTTAAAGGATTAAAAGTGGTCCGTACCAAAGCGGAGCTGTTATTTTTAACCATCTCATCAGGGAGTCTTTCTTCTATGATTTCTTCCCCATCCCCCTCTCTTAAAACCCATTGTATATCTTCCAATACATAGGGTTCGCTTTTTTTAACAATATGATGTTCATCGTTCTTGCTACAACCGGCAATTAAAATAAGAAATAGGAATATAGAAAGTTTAAAATAACTCATTTTTGGTTTTTTGTTTTATACCTGCCCAAACGAAGGTAAATAAAATATCCTATGCCACCAATTCAGCGTAGGTTTTGACGGTTATCCTTCCGTCTTTACAACTATTTTCCCCACTGTATGGCCGGATTCCATAGCTTTATGAGCTTGCTGCATTTCCTCAAAGGCGAATATCTTGTCGATATGTACTTTTATTTTCCCCTGTTCCACAAGCTTAATAAGGGTCTGCAACTGATCCTGATCTGTACGCATGATGGGCCAGGTTAATTGAACCTCCTTCTTTTGGGCCAATGCAGTGGCTGCCGGATCATCTTTAGTAGATGAGGGCAAACAAACAACCCTGCCCCCTTTTTTGACACAATTTATAGAGCGATATAAAACGTCACCGCCCATGGCGTCCTGCACCGCATCCAGATCGTGCAGCTGTTCTTCAAATTTTTGGGTTTTGTAATCAATGACCTGATCAATGCCCAGGTCGTGGAGAAAACTTTTGTTTTTAGAAGAAGCAGTGCCGCTCACGGTAGCGCCGAGCAGCCCGGCAAGTTGCAATGCCAAATGGCCTACCCCACCGGCGGCGGCTTGTATCAAAATGTTTTGTCCTGATTTTACCTTCAAATGCTCATGGATAGACTGGTAGGCGGTTAGTCCGGCTATGGGAAGCGCTGCGGCTGTATCAAATGAAACGGCGGCCGGTTTTTTGGCCAGCAGGCCAGGAGAGGCTACCGCGTAGGCTGCATACCCACCTCCGGCGCCGGGAAAACCAATACAGCCGAACACTTCATCTCCCTCCTGAAAATCAGTAACCTTCGCTCCGCAGCTTTCTATCACCCCGCTTACATCCCAACCAATGACAGTCGGCAGCCGGATCATTTTTGAAATCCGGTTGGTGCCGGCTCTCACTTTCGTATCCACCGGGTTAATCCCTATGGCTTTTATTCTGATTAAGACTTGATCGGCCGTGGGTTCCGGCTTTTTTACGTCCTGGACTTTTAATACTTCCGGCCCACCGAATCGGTGCAAAAGAATGGCTCTCATAAAATATGCATTATTTTCAATTGAAACAACCACTCCGGTTGATTGTTTTAATACCCGTCATTTATATTATCTTAGCAGTTCATTTTATCTTAAGGTATAATTTATGTACAAACTATATGCTAAAAGACTTTCCTTCTGTCTGTTGATTTGCGTGATTGCTTCCTGCAATTCGCCTGAAAATACATTACAGGGTATTGATCCTTATCATTATTCAGCTACTAAAAGAATCGTTGTTAAACATGGGGCGATCGCTACTGCAAGTCCATTGGCCAGTGAGGTGGGGGCTCTTATCCTCCGAAAGGGTGGTAATGCGGTAGATGCCGCCATTGCCGCACAACTTGCTTTGGCAGTTGTTTATCCGGTCGCCGGTAATATTGGAGGAGGCGGCTTTATGGTGGTTCATCTCAAAGAGGGGAAAAATACTTCCATTGATTATCGGGAAGAAGCGCCGGGGAAAGCTACCAGGGACATGTATCTTGATAAAGAGGGCAATGCAGACCCGGAGCTCAGCCGGAACGGGCATCTTTCTATCGGCGTACCGGGAACGGTAGCCGGCCTTTTTCTGGCACACGAAAAATATGGGAAACTTCCTATGAAAGAATTGGTTCAACCCGCCATTGAACTGGCAGCAAAAGGTTTTGCCATTTCCAAATCACAGGCCCATCTCTTCAATTATGAACAGGAAAATTTTAAAAAATACAACACCGTACAACCGGTATTTGTAAGGGATGATGAATGGAAGCCCGGAGATACCCTGATACAGAAAGACCTGGCCCACACGCTGGAATTAATCAGAGACAGTGGACAGGCGGGCTTTTACGAGGGGGAAACAGCAAAAAGGATTGTAGCAGAAATGAAACGTGGAGGGGGAATTATATCCCTGGAAGACCTGAAAAATTATAAGGCAATAGAAAGAACACCGGTCCAATTCAATTACAAAGGCTATACCATTGTTTCCATGCCTCTCCCTTCCAGCGGTGGCATACTGATAGCGCAAATGCTGGGGATGCTAAAAAATTATCCCATTGATACGTATGGTTTTGAAACAACCCGATCGGTGCAGCTTATGACTGAAATTGAACGGCGGGCTTATGCCGACCGGGCTAAATATCTGGGAGATCAGGACTTCGTGAAAGTTCCCGTCAAAGCGCTTATCAGCGATGCTTATTTGAAAAAAAGAATGGCAGATTATAACCCCGATAAAGCAACGCCCAGCAAGGATATTGAAGCTGGAGTGATTCCGGAGGAAAGTGAGGAAACAACACACCTTTCCGTAGTGGACAGTGCCGGAAATGCCGTTGCCGTAACTTATACCCTAAACAATTTGTATGGTAGCAAAGTGCTGGCTGGGCATGCGGGATTCTTTTTAAATGATGAGATGGATGATTTCAGCGCCAAACCGGGAGCGCCCAATATGTTTGGGTTACTGGGGGCGGAAGCCAATTCCATCGCTCCCGGAAAAAGGATGTTGAGCTCCATGACTCCCACCATTGCGCTGAAAGACGGAAAACCTTACCTGGTATTGGGTTCACCGGGAGGGGCTACCATTATAACCTCTGTTTTCCAGACGCTGGTAGATCTGCTTGATTTTAATATGAGCGTCAGCGATGCCGTCAACAAGCCCAAATTTCACATGCAGTGGAAACCGGACCTGATATACGTGGAAAAAGACTTCCCGGATTCCGTAAAGCTACAAATGGAAAAAATGGGTTACACTTTTAAACAACGCAGTTCTATCGGGCGTACAGAAGTGATACGTATTGCAGGGGATTCAATAGAAGCGGTGGCAGATCACCGGGGAAACGATAGCGCAGCAGGGTTCTGATAAAATTAAAAAGGACACCGGTAGCGGGTAAAAAGGTAGGAGAGGCTAACCTGCACGAGTACATACTGATCTTTGTTGCGGCTGTCTCCGCGTTGCCGCCCTTTTTCTCCGATGGGCTTGCCATAAACTCCCGATCGGTCCTGGAGAATGGCAGCTACCTGCTGAATAGCTGTTCCTTTGCTATGAAAGGCAGCCGGGCCGGCATAAGTAGTGCTTACGTCATCCAGGTAATCGGTTCCTGTAAAATGATAAGAAGCCGAAAGCTGAAGATTCCAACTCCGGTTTAGGTTGTATTTAATACCAATCTCTATAGGAAATTCTACGCTCCACAGGTTATAGCGTTTTCGATCAGGATAGTCAGGAGACCCCTGGCCTTCCGTACCAAGTGGTTGCAGGTGGTATTTTTGATCTTGATAATAGGCATAAGGATCAAAATGAAAAAACCCAATCCCCAGGCTCAGGTAGGGGGTGAAATTGTACCTTGGATTTCCGGGTTCAAAACGAAAAAAATTAAAATCTCCCTGCAGGCTTAAATCCCAGATATTGGTGTTGAAACTCAAGTTTCTGGTATGTTGAAAGGTATCCTTGTTATATACATCCGAGTAGCCCAGTTGGGCATAGCGCAGATGGAAACTGGCTCCAAAATAAGAGGTGAAAAAATAACGAAAAAACAGCCCGGCAGAAGGCTTAACAGCCTGGAACCCGTTGTGGGTATTCAGGTCTCCGTAATAGTTTGCCGCGCCGATCCCTAACCCTACTTCTCCCACGTAATACTGGTTGTTATCATGGTGGAATACTTGTGTTTTCCCGACCAGAGATACCACTAAAAAGACGGGTAATAACCTCGCTATTTTAGGAAATAATCGCATTTAATTTCTTTTATCAATACCCCAGAGCAGTTTATTTCGTAAGGTAGTTAAAAAATTATTATCACTTCTGCGCAAAAGCCCCAGGGTAAAATCTTCTTTACGAACGGCCAGTTGAACCTGGTTATCTACCGTTTCAATCCGCGAATCAAGTGTGCATAAAAATTGGTCGCTGCGGCCTTCTATTTCAAAGGAGATCACATTGTCGTCCGGCACGACAATAGGCCTTACATTCAGGTTATGAGGTGCCACGGGGGTAATTACGAAACTGCTGGCATCGGGGAAAACAATGGGGCCGCCACAACTTAGCGAATAGGCGGTAGAGCCGGTAGGTGTGGATATTATAAGGCCGTCTGCCCAATAGGTATTCAAAAATTCACCATTTATAAAAGTATGTATCTTGATCATGGCGGACGTATCTTTCTTGTGGATGGCGAACTCATTCAGGCCGTAAGGGATGTCGCCAAAGAGGGGGATATTGGAATCCAGGTGAATAAGCGGGCGCCGGTCTATCTGATAGGTTCTGTTGATCAGTGACTGTACGAGTTCATCCATATCATGTTTCCCCATTTCGGATAAAAAACCCAGCCTTCCGAAATTGATGCCAATGATGGGGATATCCTTATTTTTGACATAACATAAAGAATCTAGAAGGGTGCCATCGCCTCCCATACTGACCATAAATTCAGTCTGTTCGCTCAAATCTTCAGAGTCGCTGAAGGTGTCATGATGCTGATGACCGGTTAACTGCGGCAAAGCCAGTTCATAAAAAGGTTTATAAATAACCGGTGTAATTTGGAAAGGGGTCAACTGATCCAATAGTTCCTGGAGGTTAGAGGCTTCCACGTCTGAAGTAGGTCTGCTATAAATGGCAATTTGCATGAGTCCCTTTGTTTTAGCAATCTTTTAAGCCTTGTCAAAAAGCGGATTGAAAGTGTAAAAATAGGCCTTTTTCACCTAACAGGTTAATGCTGTATTCTACCCGCAACACGGCATCATAAAAGGTAACAATATCAAGTCCCATTCCATAAGAATACAACAGTTTGTTGGCCAGCCTGTCGTGAACTTCCGGTATGGAGGAGTGGTTGTACCCCAAATCGCCATATATTTTAAAATACATACGAATGGGAATGTTGGCAAATTCATCGGGAAGCATTCGGGAATGCACTCGAAAAGCAAATATCTGTTGTTTCAGGGTGTTGTACAATATGCCAAAGCGATCCCCTTCTGTTACATAATATTCCAGTCCTCTCAGGTATTGTCCGTTATATCCCATCCCTTTAAATAAAAAATAGGGTTGTTCCCCCGGAAAATGAATGTTGCCTATAAACTTTGTTTCTCCAAAGGTTTTTGAAAAGAGTTGCCAGTATTTACTTGCATTTACAATAAATTCGGTTTCATTAATTTTTCCCAGCAAACCGAATCCCAGGCGGGACAAGGTGGCGTCAATGCTATAGCCGTGGAGTGGATACGTCCAGATATCGGTCCCCTTGTAATTGAAATTGTAATCGAGCCTCATGTATTTTTGAGAGCGTTTCTTATTTGGAAAGAAATGGGGATTGAGTTTCAATACCGTATCTTTTATTTTGGAACTGTTGTAAGAGAGGGAAAGCGTGTGTTTTAGCCGTATTGCTTTTTTGTAGGTATAATGCAGACCCAGTTTAAAATCTTGTTTTAGAAATCGGTTATGCCTGTAAAAAATTTGTCTGTTGGAATCAATTGCGTAATTAATTTCGCGGTTGTGGCTGAAAACAAGGTCAATACCCATACCTTGTTTATAGGCCTTATCAAAGTAGGGCAGGTTGTAAGACAGCGCATAGAGATGGGTATAGCCCGTTGTACCTGTAAATTCAAGGCGGTCTTTATTGCCGGTAAGGTTGTTTTCATATAATTTTATTCCGTAGTTGAGCCGGTTCAGCTTATGGTCATGCTTAACCCACCAGACATTAAAGTTCCGATCGGCTAGGCTTAGCGAAGGCAGGATGAGAAAATATTGCCGCTCCAGCACTTCCACGTTGATGTCTGAATGATGCAGCCAGGTATTAACCGGATAAATATTGACCGTAAGGAATAGGGAGGAGTTAAGCAGTTGCTGTCTTTTTTCTTCCAGGGTGGTCCCCAGCCGGTCGGCATAAAGGGTGTCGCCGGGATGCAGGTTGAGTTCCCGCAGAATAATATCGCGTTTTGTGCGCTTGTTGCCATCAATGTTTATGTGGCCGATGATCAGAAAGGAAGTGTCATTAGGTTGGGGCTTGCCGGGATGGTTATAAATGGCAGGTGAGGAGGCCGGCTCCCGGATCGGGGTAATCGTAATCCAGGGCTCGCGTTTCTTCTGCGCATTTAATTGCAAAAAAGCAAGGATAAAAAGAATAAACAGCGCGGAAATCTTCCTCAACATAAATCGTTTCTGCTATTGTAAATGTAGGTACCGGGTAAAATTAGTACTAATCGGGGAAAAAAGAGCTTTCCCTACATATTTATGTAATTCATCAGGTTGTCATAATTACGCTGAATGCTTTCGGTATTCTCCGAAGTATCAAAGCGATAGACCACTTCATAATCTAACTGTTGAAGGGAGGCCACAAAAGCGCTCAGGTTCGGATGGTTTGTTTTCAGGATTATTTTTAACGTTCCGGTATCCGGTTCTGCCAAGGTATGAATGCCCAGTAAAAAGATGTCTTCGGCTTCTGCGATGCGGGCAATTTCCGAAAGCATGTAGTCCTTCGGTTTCATCCTCAATACCAGGATACCACCGGGCTGTTGGATGCCTTTGAAGCGGGAAACAGCATTCAGGAGTTTCCCGGAAGTTATAGCGCCGACATAGTTATTCTGCTGTTCCACCACCGGCAGCAAACTCAGGTTATAATCGCCGGAAATCTTTAAGGCCTCAAAAAAATGAACATCTGCCTGGACGGCCGGTTTGAAAACCGTGAGCAGGTGATCGGACAGTTGTTCTTCCATTGTTTCCGCATCCAGTAAATGCTCTTCTTCCACCAGCCCCAGGTAACGACGATCTTCTACAACAGGCAACTCGCTTGTGTGAAACTCGCTCATCAAACCCAATGCACGGCCTACGGTGTCTTCAGGAGAAAGTACCGGAACGGCTGACGATATGAGATCAAGGGCAAGCATAGCATTAATTTCATTTTTTTTCGGCGTTTTCTATTTTCTGTTTTTTCAGAAAATTTTCCAGGATAATGTTAAATTCTCTTGGTACTTCCATCATAGGGGCATGCCCGCAATGGTTGATAAAAAACAGTTCAGAATTGGGGATCAGCCTGTTAAACTCTTCCGCAACCATCGGCGGAGTGATGGTGTCATTTTGTCCCCAGATTAACAGGGTAGGCACTTTTATATCTCTCAATTCTTCTCCTAAGTTATGACGTATTGCCGACTTGGCCAAAGAGATAATTTTAATTACCTTCAAACGGTTGTTCACGATCTCAAAAACTTCATCAACCAACTCCTTAGTAGCTACTTCCGGATCATAAAAAGTGAGTTCTGTTTTCTTGCGGATATAATCATAATCTCCCCGTTTGGGATAAGTCTCGCCCATCCCGTTTTCAAAAAGACCGGAACTGCCGGTGAGAATAACCGATTTAATTCTCTCCGGATTCTTTAAAACATATACCAGGCATACATGCCCCCCCAGCGAATTGCCCAGCAGGTGAATATCCCGGTAATCCATGGAATCAATAAAACGACGTACAAATTTAGCAAGACCACCTACAGTGGTGTCCAGTATTTTTAAGTCATATAATGGAAGCAGCGGGACAATAACCTTATAATCATTTTTGAAATACGCAATGAGATCCTTAAAGTTGCTCAGGGCGCCAAACAAGCCATGAAGCAATACCAAAGGCTCGCCCTCCCCTTCTTCCACGTATTTAAATTTTCCTTTTTGTTTTATCTCATATTCCATTTGCTTAAGTCAATTTTGTGCTAATGTAACTTTTTTCTGATTTTAAGGCTACAATTTCTTCATTTTCTTTAAGAAAGGAGGGGTTTCATGGAATATTAATACCTTATTCGCCCGGAAGAAGGGCCTTTTTACCTACCATCAGTTTACTGATTATACCCGCCTTATTACTGTTAAAATAAATGCCCGGACGCTGGGAGGATTCAAGTACCCAGCTGCTGTCCTGTTGCCATGCACTTACCTCCGTTTCTTGTGCACCCTGGATTTGAATTTTCATATCAGGCTCTCCGGAAGGAGTAAACGAATCTGCAAAGGAGGATAAATTCTGAGAACTGAGCGTATTTAAATAGGAGGCCATTTTGGCGGAGTCGGCTTTTTGGCCGGCAATCAACCACACCGAATCTTTTTTGAGGGCTGTAAAGCCACTGTCTGCAGGATAATGAAATTGCAATCCGGAAATGGTATTTTTATTTAACCTTAAAAATTCATGATTCCGCCAGTCATCAAAGCTTTTATTAGCTACAGAGGCCAGATAACCCTGGGTTTCATATACTTCCGGCAGGCTATCCATTCGGACGTAAGTAGCTGTTTGTGCATAAGGGCCGGTTCCCTGGGAAGAAGCGCCTACCCAGCAGTCCAGCAGAGGATGGTCTCCGGCAAATACCTGTAAGTGCGTAGCGGCTGAATCTCCTACATTGTAATCGTTCCAATCCTTTTTATTACGCGAAACCACTCTTTTTATGCCCACATACGAAAGAGCCCGGAGCAGGCTTTTTACTGTATTCTCGGATGCCGGCACGGAGTGGCTTCCCTGTACGACCTGCCATCGGGAACCACTTTTGATCAAATGGAGCCTTTTTTGGTTTTGTTTCTGAGGATAAATCACGATTTTGGTGATCAGCGAGGTATCTGTCTGAAACAATTCACGCTGCACATTGGTATCTCCCGGAGCTCGAAAAGCTTTGGTACCGATAAACACCACGGCCAGAATTACCAGAATGAGGCCTAAAGTCTTATTATTCAGTTGTTTCATAGTTCTCTTTCATTCTTTGTAGTCTTTTGATCCGGTTCTGACGGGCTCTGATGATCCCATAGGCAACTGCCAATAGAACCGGCAACAGAAAATTAAGATATTTTAATAAAGTCCGGGTAGAATCACTAACCTGTTCAATGGGCCTGGAAGTAATATTCTTAGTTCGCAATCCGATCAGGCCGGTATCATCCGATAACCAGTCTATTGCATTTACCAGAAAGCTTACATTATCAGGATTAAGTTGCTGAGCCTGGCGGGGCGGGCCGTTTACTGCAAAATCACCATCTCCGATGACCACCATTTTTGTATTTTGAGCGCTATCCAGCCCGGAAATATTGCCTTCCAGAGATGCGGCCACAATCAATTTGCTTTGGGTAAAATCATGCTGAGTCCATTGCCGCTGAATATTGATAAATTGTGGAGTGGGCAGCGTATCAGATCTTTTGGAGGTGAAAGCCAATGGCGTAAAAGTAAGAGTGCTGTCCCCCGTATAGTTCATGCTACTTCCAAAACGCAGTAAGACACTTTCCAGTCCGGAAGTAACCGGGCTTTTGGCAAAATTGCTGATCATGGGAAAATAAGGAAAGGAAATACTGCTGTTAAAAGAAAAAGGACCTTGTTGCTGAGGAACAGTAACCGCTCCACATTGCGCATCAATGACAAAATTGGGCCACACCCGGATTCCCTTCCGGCTCAACCAGCCCTCCAGGCCCGTAGATACCGGCATGCCCTGTCCCATTCTCATGTTTACATTTACCCGGTTAATGGCTACCAGCAAACGGCCTCCTCTGGCCAAAAAGTGATTGATCTGATCGAAATCGGTACGGGTAAAACTATCGGTAGGAGCAATGATGGCCAGCGTTTTAACATCAGGCGGTATCGCCTGGGTATCTGAAAGCGTTATCTGCTGAGGCTGATACAGAATCTGCATCTGCTGTTCAGCCTGGTTCATTTCTGAAAGCGAAGGCTCTCCTTGTCCCTGCAGGAAACCTATAACCGGTTTTCTTCTTATGGTCATTTTTTTTATGGCGCTGGACAACTGGTATTCCATGGGTGCGCCCGGCTGGATGAAGGGAATAACTTCTTTTTTCTTTCCTAAGAGCACCACCGCTCCCATATAAGCCTTCTGCTGCTTCATCTGGTCTTTTTCCCGCACATTAATCATGACCGGGCGAATTCCATCTTTACCCACTTCCTGTTCTACATCCTGAGATTGTGCCGGATCTATAAACTTATACATCACCATCCCGTTGGAGCGGTTGGCGTATTCCACCAGCAAATCCTTAAAATCCTGCCGGGCTTTCAAAATCCGGGGAGGCAGGTCTTTGGAAAAATACGCTTTTATGGTTACCGGCTTCTGCAGGTCCTTTAAAATGTTTCTTGTAGCCTGGCTCAGCGTGTATTGTCCACCTTCAGTCAGGTCCAGCCGCAAATGATATTCGGTTGACAGCAGGTTGATAAAAATCACAATACCAATCAGGAAGGCTAAGGAAGTATATAACTTTGATTTCATGCTATTAATCCGTGATCCTTTTGGTTAGAGAAAATTCGGCTAACAGAAGCCCTATATATGCAATAGATAAAAAGTACAGTACATCACGTGTATCCAGGACGCCTCTGGAAATGCTCTGAAAGTGATAAGAAAGACTCAGGTATTGAAATATCTGCCCGGCAAGGCCTGAAAAATTTTGAGCCAGCATCCCAAAGATCAGGTGAAAAAACAAGCCAATAAACAAGGCCGTCAGGAAGGCCACAATCTGGTTACCGGTTATACTGCTGGTAAAGATTCCTATACCCGCATAAGCAGCGCTCATCAGGATCAACCCCAGATAGCCGCATAATACCTGTCCCACGTCCAGGTTGCCAAGGCTTGAAATGGTAATCACATAAGGCAGCGTAAACAGCAGTGCAATTACAATAAGCAGCATTGTCGCCAGAAATTTCCCGAACACCACTTGCTTGTCAGTTACTGCCTTGGTAAGCAATAGTTCTATCGTACCGGTTTTCTTTTCTTCCGCTAAAAGGCGCATCGTCAGGGCCGGGATAAAAAAGAATAAAGTCCAAAATGCCACATTAAAAAAAGCTTCCAGACTGGCCTGTCCCACAAAAAAAACATTGGAGCCGTACAGCCAGGTAAAGAAACCGCTAAATCCAAGAAACAAAACAAGGATAATGTAGGCGATCAGGGAATCAAAAAAGGATGCCAACTCCTTTTTAGTAATAATCCAGGTTGCTCGCATATCAGTTAAGGGTTAAATTATGGAAAATATCTTCAAGCCGGGTTTCTATCGGGATCAGTTCGGTCAGTATCCAGTTTTGTGCCACACAGCATTGGAAAATAGCTCTTTTTGCGGCTTCTCCCTGTCTGCAGGTTACTTCAAGACGCCGGTTCTCCTCTAAAATTTTCACTTCGGAGATTTCAGGTATTTTCAGGAGGATGTTTTGGATTTGAGGCAGCTCTCCTTCTTCTATTTTAACCTTTAATATCTCACTTCCTGCCATTTGTTCTCTTAGCGAAGCCGCGGTGCCATTGGCAACCAGCTTCCCCTTATTGATAATCAAAATACGGTCGCAGGTAGCTTCTACCTCAGGTAAAATATGGGTACTCAGAATTACAGTTTTTTCTTTTCCCAGCCTTTTGATTAATTGTCTGATCTCAATGATCTGATTGGGGTCCAGGCCGGTAGTCGGTTCATCCAATATCAGGATATCCGGATCATGGATCATAGCTTGTGCCAAACCTACACGCTGGCGGTATCCTTTGGAAAGTTCTCCAATGTTCTTATGTTTTTCCGAATTCAACCCACACTGCAGGATCATCAAATGGACTCTGGGAGGGATATCCGCTTTGTTTACTCCCTGAAGAGCCGCACAAAATTGCAGATAGTCTATAACGGGCATATCCAGATAAAGCGGGTTGTTTTCCGGAAGATACCCGATGTGGGTTTTCATCTGATCGGCGTATTCTTTTACAGACTGTCCGCCAATACGGATATCGCCGGCTCCGATACCGATATAACCGGTAATCATTTTCATGGTAGTACTTTTTCCGGCGCCATTGGGGCCGAGGAATCCCAGTATTTCACCGGTCTTAGCTTCAAAGGAAATATGATCCACCGCCATCTGAGTATCATATTTTTTGGTAAGTTGTTCAATCTGTATGTCCATAACTCATTTTTAGGAGGGATAGATTATATTTCTACCACGAGCAATAAACCAAAGGGTGAACCGTAATTTCTTAAAGAGTTAATAAAAACAGGAGTATTCGTCTGTTTTTAAAAAAGTAGTTGCGCAAAAGTAGAAATTTTCAAATATGTTGGAAATTCCCCGGCACAATTTCTTTTTAAAAAAGTGTTAAAATGAAGCAGTAAGCAATAAAAATAGACAGGTTTTTAATTAACCCTTAACTTTATCCGCGATGCGCTTAAAAGATATTCTTTATTTATCCTTTCATTCGGTACGCAAAAATCGGTTGCGGGCCCTTCTTACTATTGCCATAATCGCATTCGGCATAATGGCATTAGTTGGTATTTTCACGGCCATTGCCAGTATCCGCAGTACCATTTATAACAACTTTGCCAACATGGGGGCGAACGGTTTTACCATACAAAATTGGGAACTAAACGTCCATTTTGGAGGAAAGAAAGCTGAAAAAGGCAATAAGAAAACCGATGAGGATAAGAAGGAAACTTCTCGCAGGGATGAGCCGATCAGCTACCTACAGGCAAAAGAATTTAAAGAAAGGTTTCACTATCCGGCGACCGTTAGCTTATCTGTATCAGGAGGCTGGATGGCAACAGTTTTCCATGCGGATAAAAAGACCGATCCCAATGTCAGAGTTATAGGCGGCGATGAGAATTATCTTAAATTGAACGGCTACGAGTTAGAAATGGGGCGTAATTTCAGTATGCAGGATTTGTCTTCCGGACGCAATGTGGCTATTATCGGAATGGATGTGGCAAAAAAACTTTTTGGAGACCATTTGAAGAATATAGAAAACAATACCGTCCGTATTGGCTCCAGGCGTTATCGCATCCTCGGTGTACTCAAATCCAAAGGAAGCAGTAATATTTTTAGTGGAGATAATATTGTTATTACTTCCATCAACAACGTAAGGAGGGTTTTCAGCGGTTCTGCCCCTTCTTTTCAAATAGGGGTGGAGGTGGCTCAAATGGAGCAGTTGGAGCAGGCCATCGGAGAAGCTACCGGCACCTTCCGCATTATTAGGAAGCTACATTTTGATGAGGCCAATAATTTTTATATCAACAAAAATGATAACCTTGCCCATATCCTGATGAGCAGCATTGGGAGCGTTAAAATAGCAGCTTTGTTCATCGGCTTTATTACGCTTTTCGGATCGGCCATTGGGTTGATGAACATCATGCTGGTGGCCGTGGCAGAGCGTACCCGCGAGATTGGGGTATCCAAGGCTATGGGAGCCAAAAACTTTGCTATCCGGCGACAGTTTCTTTATGAAGCCATTATCATCAGCCTTCTTGGCGGCCTTTTTGGTATTGTTCTGGGTATCCTGATTGGGAACGTGGTTTCGCTACTAATGAATGCAGGGTTTGTAATCCCTTGGGGGATTATCAGCATCGGAATTGTTATCTGCACTTTTGTCGGTATCGTCTCGGGACTTTATCCAGCGATTAAGGCCTCACGTCTGAATCCGATTATGGCTCTGCGCCACGAGTAGCTACTATGCAGATGTTCCTATCCTGATTTGAATAGAACAGGTTTTTGGGTTAGATTTGGACAACCAATTAGCTAATGAAGACATTTCTGTACAGGTTTATTCATTCCATGCCGCTACAATTGCTTTTTCTGCATTTGAGGCGTTATCAGATGTTGCTGATCTTCTGGCTTATTTTATTTGCTACGGTTCAGGACAGCCTGGGAAAAATATTCGGTGCGGAGTCCATTTTGCTCGCGCCCGAATATTTAGGGCGGGTGAGTTTTTACAGCACTTTTATACTGGGTGCTTCTTATGGTATTTTTGTAGTCTCCTGGCAGATTACCACTTTTATTCTGAACAGTAAATATTTTCGCTTTCTGGCCACTACCAGTAATCCGTTTGGCAAATATGCCCTGAACAACTTTATTATTCCCCTGGCCTTTTTGCTGTTTTTTATGATCAGGCAATTTACCTTTCAGCGCTTTAATGAGCTAAACTCCATTTCCAATATTATTATGCTGGAGATCGGCCTGGTATTGGGTTTTTTGTTTGTGTTATTCATCTCTTTTACTTATTTTTTTGGGACGGACAAAAACATTACCCGGGCTTTCCGAAAGCAAAGCGGGAATCTCCGGAAACTGCTTGAGCAGGTTACCACTCCCAATCTGCAACTGGATGATAATACCATAAAGATAGATACCTACCTTAACTCTTTTTTCACGCCCAAAAAGGCGCGAAATGTTTCCCATTATGACCGTCACTTTCTGGATGACATTTTTAAGAAACACCATGGTGCGGCAGTGCTGATGGTGGCTTTTGCTTTTATCTTTTTGATCCTGCTAAGCTACCTGACCAAGTATGCTGCATTCCGAATCCCGGCGGGGGCAAGTGTACTCATTTTTATTTCCGTATTGATTGCCCTGTCGGGAGCATTTGCTTATCTCTTTAAGGACTGGACCATCCCCGTGTTGATTGCTATCGTCCTTATTTTTAATTGGGCTCTTAAGCGTAATATTATTGACATACAGAGCAAAGCTTATGGTTTGGATTACACCCATAGAAAGGAGCGCCCGACCTATAGCATTAAGTCACTCGAAACCCTTTTTACGCCGGAAAGAGCCTATAAGGATAAGCAGAAAACGATTGCCATCCTCAACAACTGGAAAAATAAATTTCCTTCAGGTATGAAACCGCCGTTGATTCTCCTTAATGTGAGTGGGGGCGGCAGCCGCTCGGCTTCTTGGTGTATGGACGTGTTTCAGCATGCCGACAGCCTGCTGGGCGGCCAGCTTATGCGGCATACTGTTTTGATAACGGGCGCTTCAGGTGGGATGGTTGCGGCTGCCTATTACCGGGAATTGTACCTGGAAAAATTAAAGGGAAAAAAGATTGACCTCCTGGACCCTGAATATGTGGAAAATGTTTCCAAAGACCTGCTCAATTCTGTCATGTCTTCCTTTGCCGTGAATGATTTTTTTACTCCCTTTCAAAATTTCAAATTGGATGGTAATATATATCCAAAAGACAGGGGTTATGCCTTTGAACGGCAATTAAATATTAACCTGGACTGGAAATTGGATAAAACATTGAAGGCCTATCGGCAACCTGAACAACAGGCGCTTATTCCCATGCTTATTTTATCGCCTACAATTACTGCGGATGGACGAAAACTGCTTATTTCTCCACAAAAAGTCAGCTACCTCACCTACCCTACCTATGAAAATAGTTTGCGGAGTGAAAGGGATATAGATGGAGTGGACTTCCGTACCTATTTTTCAAAGCAAAATCCCGAAAACCTGTTGTTTACAACTGCCATCCGGATGAATGCCACGTTTCCTTACGTGTTACCCAACGTATATTTGCCTACCCGGCCAACCATTGAAGTAATGGATGCCGGGTTGAGGGATAACTTTGGGAAAGAAACCAGCCTTCGTTTCCTGCATGTCTTCCGGGATTGGATTAACCAAAATGCAGGTACGGTTATTCTCATGCAAATAAGAGACCGGGAAAAAGATGAAATCAGGTCTTTAGATAAAAGTAAAGGATTTGCCGCCCGGTTGATTGACCCTTTGTTTTCTATGCAGCACAATTGGTCCACCCTCCAGGATTTTGAACAGGATGATCTGGTAGCTTATGCTTCTCATTTCATTGCTGTTCCTTTTCACCGGCTTATTTTTCAATATGTACCACGGAAGAAAAATAAAGGAGCAGCACTCAACTGGCACCTTACCGAACAGGAAAAATTGGATATAGCAGACGCTATTCAAAATATAAACAATCAAAAAAGTTTCAGAGAGCTGAAAAAACTGGTGACCCCATAGCAGGATAATTTGGTTTAACTATTATTTTTACGTAGCTTTACGTTTTAATCATATTTTTTTTATGAAAAAAGGCTGTATTTTTATTCTAATATTAGTGGGAATCTCCTGCTCACTTCATGCTCAATCCTCATACACCATTCGGGGGACGGTCAAGGACACAGTCAATTATAGCTTTACCCAATATACATCCATCTCAATTATTAATGCTTCCGATTCTATTTTACAGGCCTTTACCCGGGCAGATGAAAAGGGCCATTTTGTGCTTTCCGTTAACCGGCCGGGAGCCTATTTGTTGCTGTATGAAAATCCGCGTTTTGCCAGTGTGGTTCGTCAGATAGAGGTAACAAAATCGGATACGGATGTAGGGGTTGTTCCGCTAACGCCCAGAGAAATTTTGCTGAAAGAGGTGGTGATCAATGGGCGGCAGGCGATTACGATCAAAGGGGATACCATTGAATACGCGGCTGACAGTTTCAAAACCGGGCAGTATGATAACGTAGATGCCCTGCTCAAACAATTGCCGGGTCTGGAGGTCGGCAGCGATGGCTCCATTAAAGCCTATGGGCAAACTGTGGAGAAGATGCTGGTGGACGGCGATGAGTTTTTTAGCGATGACCCGGCTATGGTAGCCAAGATGCTTCGGGCTTCCTCGGTAGATGCGGTGCAGGTATATGACAAAAAAACTGATGAAGCTGAGTTTACGGGCATTGATGATGGGAAAAGGGTCAAAACCATAAACCTGAAACTAAAAGCAAATGCCAAGCGTGGTTATTTTGGGAAACTCTCGGCAGGCGGCGGAACTTCAAAATATTGGCAGAATGAAGCCATGATTAATGCCTTTAAAGGGAAGCGTAAGATATCTGCTTATGCTATTATGTCCAATACGGAGACGGGAGGACTGGGGTTTCAAGACCGCAGAAAATACGGCAGTGGTGTAAATACCCGCGTGGAAGACGGGGGCGTATATATTACGATGAACAGTTCCGGAAACGATGCGTATGGTTTTAATGGAAACTTCAGGGGACAAGGCCTGCCTAAAACCTGGAATGCCGGTGTACATTATGGCAATGCCTGGTTGGGAGATTCTTTAAAAATCAACACTTCCTACAATGTGGCCAAAAACAATATTGAAGCTGTAAACAACAATATTACCCAATACATCTTGCCGGATACGCAATATTTTAACAATAGCAATGCAGAAAACTACAATTCTCAGGTCAGTCACAACCTCAATTTCAATGGGGAATATCAACTGGATTCCCTGTCTGATTTCAGGATTAGGGCAAATGGCGGGATCGGCAATAGCAACAATACCAGCTACAGCAAATCGGAAGCCAAAGCCACAAATGGACAACTGATCAATAAAAATGAACAAACACAAACGAACTCCGGAGAAAATAAAAACGTCAACGCCTATCTTAATTACAGGAAAAAATTCAGGAAAAAAGGACGATCCTTCTCTGCGAGTCTATCGTTGAACGGGAGCAATTCGGAGAGCAACGGTTTTCAACAATCAGAATATCATTTATACACTATCGACAGTACGAAAAAAATAGATCAGCGAAAAATTAATGATAACAAAAGCCAATCCGTGGGCCTAAGTCTGAATTATACCGAACCGCTGACAAAAGACCTGTTTTTATTATTTAATTATCAGTTGAACGTCAATAACCAGGAATCACAAATTCAATCTTTTAATCCCGAGCCGGGAGGTGCACATCAATATGAACTACTGGATTCTTTATACAGCAGTCATTATGTCTATGATATCTTAAACAACAGAGGAGGTATCCGATTTCAATATAATCCTAAAAAGAAACTCCGGGTAAACATTGGCGGCGATATTTCTACTACAGACTATAATCAAAAAGACCTGATGGCCGATTCTGCCTTCCGGTATCATTACCTTAATTTCTTTCCTAGTGTTTCGCTAAACTTTAGAAAAAGCCAACAATCCAGTTTTAATTTTAATTACAATGGCCGAAGTCAGCAGCCTTCCATGCAGCAACTACAACCCGTCCGTAATAACGAAGACCCTTTGAATATAGCAATTGGCAATCCGGATCTGAAACAGGCTTTTCATCATAATTTCCGTTTGAGTTATTATAATTTTAAAGTTTTGACCAGCCAGAGTGTTTTTGTAAATGCCAATTTTGCTTTTGAGCAAAATGCCATTACCCAAAGACAAAATATTGATCACTCGGGGCGGCGCACCTATCAATATGTAAACGTCAAAGGCAATTACAATGGAGGGATATATTCCAGTTTTGGAAGAAGGATTGTGGGTAATTTCCGGGCTAGGGTGGGCGCCAATGCTAATTTTAACCGGACTCATAATTTTATCAACAACAAAGCCAATAGCAACAGCACCTGGAGCTTCTCTCCCAGCCTTTCTTTAGATTATTATAAGGATACCACCATCCAGTTAAGTTACACCTTTAGCCCTGCTTATAATAGTACGGTTTCTCAAATTCGGACAGACCTGAAAACCCAATACTGGAATTTTCAACAGAACCTGGATGCTTCTTTTCAGTTGCCAATGCGTTTCAAAATAGGAACAACAGTTGGCTGGGAATTTCGCAGCCAGCTCAGCGAGGCAGATAAACAAAATAAAGTATTTCTATGGAATGGATGGTTGAGCCGGGCTTTCCTGAAAGACCAGTCCCTGGTATTGAAAGCTTATGCCAATGATATTCTGAATCAAAATGTAGGTTATTCCCGGATTACTTCTGCCAACCAAATTTCAGAGACCAGTTACAATACCATTCAGCGCTATTTTATGCTAAGTATTACCTGGAATTTTACAAAAACAGGAAGTGCAGGCAGAAAATAAAAGGAATAATTTATCATTGAAAATCAAAAAAAAATGACACCTAAAACTTTCGTTTTACTCTTCCTTTGTTTTTTACCTTTCACCGTAAGTGCTCAATTTTATATGCGGGGGGAAGTCACTTATCAGCGAACCTTCAACCTGAAACTGGCGATGCAGTTAGAAGATCAGTATAAATGGATCCGGCAATTTATACAAAAGACACCGGAAGATGTTAAAGATTATTTTACCTTGAATTTTGATCAACAAAAAACAGAATACGTTTTCCAACCAGAAACTGCAGAAGAATCAGGAAGATCATTTTCTTTTTTAGGAAACAGTCGGGTAGCCTCTCAAAACCAGGTGGAGAGCGATTTAAAAAAACAGACCCAAAAAGCGTTAAAAAAGATTTATGAAAGAAATTATTTAATCACTGACAGCCTTCCCAAATACCGGTGGAAGCTGGAAGATGATATCCGCTCAATTGCCGGATATTCATGTCGGAAAGCAATTACCACTATAGACGACAGCGTAGTAGTGGTCGCCTTTTATACAGATCAGATCATGGTAAGCGGCGGGCCGGAAAGTTTCAACGGATTGCCGGGGATGATCCTGGGGCTGGCTATTCCCCGCCTTTATACTACCTGGTTTGCTACCAAAGTTACCTTCTCCGCCCCGGAATTTAAACCCTTTGACCTACCCAAAAAGACGGAAACCGTTACCCGTGAAAAATATATATCCGAGCTGACTCAATTTACAAAGTCCTGGAGAGGAAGTGCAGCTTCCCTGATATGGCGGGCTACTCTTTGATCCCTTTTACCAGGTACTTTTCTTACTTTTGTTTTTTCAAAACAAGACAATACATTTATAATGAATTGGGTTATACTCATCATAGCAGGCTTTTTCGAAATGGGTTTTGCCTCCTGCCTTGGTAAGGCGAGAACCGCCTCTGGGGCGGCAGTCGTTTATTGGTATGCAGGCTTTGTGGTCTGCCTGGTGATCAGTATGCTGTTATTGATCAAAGCCACCCAAACACTTCCTATCGGGACCGCCTATGCGGTATGGACCGGAATCGGTGCAGTTGGGACCGCGCTCATCGGGATTTTTTTCTTTAGGGAACCGGCTACGTTCTGGCGGTTATTTTTCTTGTTTTTGTTAATCGGTTCCATTGCCGGACTAAAAGTGGTTTCTTCCTGAGGGTAAGGGTTTGAACAAAATACAACCTCATCTTGTTACCTTATGTTAAAACTGCATGTCCAAAAAATTAGCTGATATCCCCGTCAGTATTTTAGACCTGGCCCCTATCCTGGAAGGAGAAACGCCAGCAGATTCTTTTCATAAAAGTCTGAAGCTGGCCCAGATAGCAGAATCGTTGGGTTACAAGCGGCTTTGGTATGCCGAGCATCACAACATGCCTAATATTGCAAGTTCTGCTACCGCTGTACTGATAGGTTATATTGCCAATGGCACCTCTCATATCCGGGTGGGCTCCGGTGGGATCATGCTTCCCAATCATGCTCCGCTGATCATTGCAGAACAATTCGGTACGCTGGCTTCCTTGTTTCCTGATCGTATTGATCTTGGATTGGGAAGAGCTCCTGGTACGGATAATGTCACCTCTTTTGCCCTCAGAAGAAGGCGACAGGGTTCGGTAGATGATTTCCCTGAAGAGGTGATCGAACTGCGTAACTATCTTTGGTCAGAAGATCCACAGGCCAGAGTGCGGGCGACTCCCGGAACGGGAACAAGAATACCACTCTGGTTGTTAGGTTCCAGCCTGTATAGTGCACAGCTTTCGGCTATGCTGGGTTTGCCTTTTTCTTTTGCCAGCCATTTTGCTCCCACTTACCTTCTGGAAGCGCTGCGGATACATCGGGAACGATTTACGCCTTCAGAACAGTTGCAGAAGCCCTATCTTATGCCTTGTGTAAACGTTATGGCTGCCGATACGGATGAAGAGGCCCTGCATCTTGCTACTTCTTTTTATCAAATGGCGCTTGGAATTATCACAGATGATCGGAAACCGCTGCAACCTCCGACCGATATGAGCAAAATTTGGTCGCCACAACAGGAAGCTGCCGTCAAACAAATGATGACTTATTCTTTCATCGGAAGTAAAGAAACCATCGCTTTACAATTACAACAGTTTTTGGACGAGACCGATGCAGATGAAATAATGGTTACCGGATACATCTATGATCAGGAAGCCAAAATGAAATCCTTCAAAATAATAGCAGAGATTTTTGGTGGTTAAACTATTAAAATTCCGCTAATGCCTTTCTATAAGCAATTTTTGCCATCATATAATCATATACCGTTTGGATATAATTCTGTTCCGCTTTGTTCAAAGATTTTTCGGTATCCAGTAAATCGCTGTAATGGAATACGCCAATAGCAGATTGCTTTTGTTGGTTTTTATAAATGATTTGTGACAGCTTGTAATTGGCTTTTGCAGACTGCATATTTTCGGTGGTATTCTGTAAATCCGTAGCTGCCTTTTGCACCTGGTAATGGATGTCGGATTGTTCCTGTTTTAATTGTAACTTCAATTGTTGTCGCTGCCATTCCTGTTTTCGGATATTGCTTTTATTACTGATGTTTTCTGTAAGAGGGATACTGAATTGCAGTCCTATATAACTGTTCGGCGCCCACCATTTTGATTCATCATAATGGAAGTTTTGATTTTGATAGGATTGTGCATAATAACCTATGAAAGATACCGTAGGAAGTGCATTTTGCCGGATTTTTCTAATCTGCAAACTGTTCTGTTGTTGCTGTAATTTTAATTGTTTTATTTCAGTTCGGTTTTTCAATGGTAGAATAGTATTTTTATTCAAAGGAATAAAAGAAAGATGGCCAATGCTGTCGGTTAAGATAATTGAAGTTTCTTTGGGGATATTCATCTGATATTTTAAAAATACTTTGGCTAATTCGTAATTTTGTTCTGCTGTTTTGGTATTTATTTTGGCATTTTTATCATCTAATTTTGCCCGTAGATAATCGTTTTTGATCAATGTGCCATTTTTATATTTCCCTTCAGCCAAATTTTTGTAGGTTTCAAAACGGATTTCTTCATTTTTGGCAATTTGAACTTGTAACTTTTTTAACAGTACATTTAAATAAGCAGTAGCAATGTTGTTTTTTATATCAATCTTGTTACTCCGAATTTTTTCTTTTTGCAAAGCCAGGTTGACTTTGGCTAATTTTACATCGGTATTGATCCCGGGTTTGAAAATAATTTGCTTTAAGGATAAGCCAAAAGCAGATGTACTTTTGGCACCTAATGCCACCAATCCACCCTCATCAAATCCCAAGAAACCTTTTGGAATAAAAGTAGGAGAGAGTTGCGTATTGTATTGGACATTGCCTTCTGCTTTCAGCTCCGGTATCCAGGCTTTCTTGTTTTGTATTATGTTGTTTTTTGCCAGATTGGTATTGATTTTTTCCGCTTTTAAATCGTTGCGGTTTTGCAATCCGATTTGAATGGCTTGTTGCAGACTGATTTCCTTTTTATTTGCTGTCTGGGCACGAAGCGTAAAACTTATTCCCAAGAATGCGATAACGAGTATTTTTTTCATTTTTATTTGCTTTATTATCTTTATAAAATCAAGCGGCTGTTTCTTGTTTTTTCTTCTCTTTAACCTTTTTTAACAATAGGATAATTGGGGTACAAACCAGGAGGAGTAAGGCGCCCATCAAAAAATATCCGTGATCATAAGTGACCATTAATTGTTGTTGCCCCAATATATTTCCCATCATTTGGTAAGCTGCTTTTATGGCTTCATCAGTAGCATATCCGGCGGAGAGGAACATCTGTTTGAGCCCTTCTAATCTTTCCTGGGTTAAGGGATTAAAGGCGGAAAGGTGAGAGGCCATTCCCGATCCTACTTTTGCGGTTTGATGGTCGAGATAAACATTTAAAAGCGCAATCCCGATGACGCTCCCAAGGCGTTTAAACAAATTGGATAATCCGGTTCCCTGGGCCAATTGTGAACCGCGTAATCCGGAGAGCGTGAAGGACATGATGGGCAACATTAAAGCTCCGGCACCCAATCCGCCGATAATAATCGGCCAGACAAAATAACCCGCCCCGGCTGCCGGTGATGAAAAAGAGAAAATAAAAAGTTGTAAACTCATCAAACCCAGTCCAATTAACATGACTATTTTGGGGGACGCGCCTTTATCCAAAATCTTTCTGAATATTAACATTGATGGAATGGTGCCGAGGGCAAAACTTGCGAGAATAAAGCCGGTTTGCATAGCTGTCCATTGCAGGGAGGCTCTGACAAAAAGTGGGAAAAAGAACTTTGAACCGATCATGATCCCCCCAAAAAGGAACATCAAAAAGACGCCCATCGACAGGTTATAATTCTTTAATAGCCGAAGGTTGACGGCCGGCTCCTCTGTACTTAATTCCCGAATCACAAAGGCAATAAGGCTTAAAACAGCAATAATGAAAAACAGCAAGATTGCCGTACTGCTAAACCAATCATAAACCCCGCCTTCTTCCAAAACAAATTCCAACGAACCAATTCCGACAATCAGGAAAGCAATACCCAGGAAATCCATCTTTTTAGGTTTGACGCTTCCTTCCAGATTGGATACATATAATAGCGAACATACGGCTGCGATGGCGCCCGCCGGAAGATTTACAAAAAATATCCAGTGCCAGGAAAGGTGTTCGACGATTATACCGCCAACGAGTGGGCCTAAAATAGGGCCTGCCATTAACCCTATACCGAAAATGGTATTGGCCGTATTGATTTTTTCTTCGGGAAAAGCGCCGATAACAATGCTTTGTGCGGTGGTCATCAATCCGCCGCCGCCCATTCCCTGGATACACCGCCATAAGATGATTTCCCAGAGCGAAGTAGAAAGGCCACACATCAGGGAACTGAAAGTGAAAAGAAGTACCGAGGTGGTGAAATAGGCCTTCCGGCCAAACCAGTCTGAAAGCATGCCGGAAAGTGGAATGATAATGATATTTCCAATACTGTATGCTACCGTCACCCAGGCTACTTCCGTTCGGGTAGCGCCAATTCCACTGGCTATTTCCGGCAGCGCTACATTGACAATGGTAGCATCTATTAATTCAATCAATGCACAAATCATGGCCGTTGAAATGAGCAAGACCCTTGTTATGTTGGCTATGTTTGTTTGTTGTGTTTTTATGGTGGGCATATTAATCGGTTTTTACTTTTACCTCCACACTTAGCCCGGGGAATAAAATTATTTTATCCCGACCGTCCGGTTTGTAATTAGGCACAGAAGAAATGTCAATTGCTATCCTTAACGGAAATCGTTGGGTAACTTTAATAAAATTTCCGGTGGCGTTATCCGGCGGAATCAGAGCAAATTTGGCTCCCGTGGCTCCGGAATAGGATTGTACTTTCCCTTTTAATGTCAAATCGGGAAAGGCATCTACATGAATGCTGACGGGCTGCCCGATTTTTATTTTTTTGAGTTTCGTTTCTTTGAAATTGGCGGTGACCCAGAGTTGGTCTTCATCAACTATTGCACACAACGATTGACCGGCCATTACATATTGTCCGGTATTGACCGAACGCCTGGTGAAAGTGCCGTTACACGGAGCAATTACAAAGGCGTGCTGTAAGTTTTCTTCGGTTAATTTTAATTCTGCTTCTCTTTGTTGTACTAAAGCAGCTGCAGAAGAAATTTGATGATGAGCTGCTTTTGCCGTGGATTGTAAACCGGAAGTAGAAATAGCTGCAGATTGATGTTGATGGAGTGCTTTTTGATAATCCGCTCTGGCTTGTGTCAATGTGTTTTTATCCGCATCGTATTGCTTTTGGGTAAGGGCGTCAATTTTCAATAATTTTTTATCCCGTTCAAAATTATCTTTGGCATACGTCCATCGGGAATATGCCGCCGTTACCGATTCTTCTCCTGATAAATTAGATTCTGCGGAAGCCTTTGCGTTTTTCAGACTTGCCAGAGCCTGCATATCGGAGACGTTCAATTTGGTCCTGGCATCGGTTAAAGCGGCCTTTGCTTCCTCTACTTTTGCTTGTAATGCGACGGTATTGAAAATAAACAGCGTATCTCCTTTTTGTACCGGCTGGTTGTCTCTAAAACAGATTTCATCCAAATAAGCCGTAACGCTCGCCCGAACTGAATAGATATTCCCGTTTAATTGGGCGTCATCGGTTGACTCATAATGAGCACTTCTTATCCAGTAGAAAATTCCTGTTCCTGCCATCAAAAGTAGCAGAGCGCCCAGTATGAGGAGCGGTTTTTTACTTTTCTTTTTTTGTTGTTCTGTCATGCTTTTTTGTTTTTAAATCTTGTACAAAGGTGGTTCTTACTATTTGAGACATCAATCTTTTTTCGGTAAGTTGTAATCATTAGTCGGTTAAAGATATGAAACCGACCGTTCGGTATGCAAAGGTAGAAAAAGATTTTTAGAAACAAAATTTACTTTTTCAACAGCTCATATAATTCATCATAAAGCTTCTTCGTTTCCCGGGCTCCAAAACGTTCCCCTTTTTTTTCAAAAAAAGTATGCATACCATGTCCGTCTCCCATGTAAATAAACATTTTGGCTATTTCTTTTGCTGCTATCGGGGTATTGATTTCCCCGGTTTTTTTGGCTGTTTTTATTATCTTTTCCCAAGCTTTTATCTCCTGCTCACTTTTTTGCTTAACAATTTCACGAAACTTCGGATTCCGATGAATCGCATCAAATAACATTAGATAATGGTTGGTTTTACCTACTGTTTTGCTATCGGAGAGGTTAAGGACTTTCTCAATGTTTTTTCTGGTATGTTCCAGTGCATGTGTATAAAAATCTTTTAACGAGTTATGTGAGAATGCAGAGAAATCTTCTTGTAATATATCACTATAATAGTGTTTGAATACCTCTACAAATAACTGGTCCTTACTCTCAAAATAATGATAAAAAGCGCCCTTAGAAAGCCCGGTACTTTCTACTATTTCTTTCATTGTTACCGCTTTGAAACTTTTTCTCAGAAAAAGAGAAAGGGATACTTCTAAAATATGTTCTTTTGTATTTTTAGCCATAAATCCGACCGTTTGGTTTACAAAAGTAGGTAATTTCTTAAATGTTACTCTTTCCGGGATAAAAAGTTTTGCGGTATTTACGGATACAAAACCTCGTAATATTCCTTTGCCATCCGGTTGCTGCCAAATTGGAACTGCACATCTTCCATTCCTTTTTGGACAATTTCCCTCCATCTGCCGAAATCATCATAATAAGCTGGCAGTATCCTGCTATTTAGAATATCATAAAGTTTTTCGCGGTCGTGTTGATCCTGCTCTTCGATGGAAACGCTGTTGTAGTCAATAGGGGGAACAATAAAGCCATTTTTTTCATTGTGGATAAATTCGCGGATCCAGCCATCGTTGGTACTTAGATTAACTGCGCCGTTCATAGCCGCGGTCATGCCACTGGTTCCGCTTGCTTCCCGGGGTACTCTCGGGTTATTCAACCATACATCGGCGGCCTGCTTGAGGCGTTTGCTGAGGGTCAATTCATAACCGGTCAGCACCGCCATGTTCTTATACTTTTTGCTCAACTGAACCAGGTGGTCGAATTCTGAAATGGCCGGATAATCCAGAGGATAGGGTTTTCCTGCCCAAATAATTTGTACCGGATATTTCGTATTGTTGAGCAGGTCATCAAATTTTTTTTGATCCCAGGTAAGCAGACCAGACCTTTTATATCCGGCAAAGCGGCGAGCCCATACGATGGTCAACACATCGGGGTCCATGATCTTGCCGGTTTGGTCAGCCACGATCTGAAAGGCCCGTTTTTTTAACCATCTTTTCCGGTCGTCAAAAGAAGACGTATTTCCTTCCTCTTTGGTCTTGTATAATTGCTTATCGGCCCAGTATTGGAAATTTTGTGCATTTGTAATGGCTTTGATCTCACAAATTCCTTCAAATTTGGACCACATTTTACGGCTTACTACTCCATGGAGTTGGCTTACGCCATTGGCCAGGTGGGCCATTCTCAGGGCGGCCAGGGAATGATTGAACTGATGATCGCCCATCCCGGTTATTTCCCTGACTTTTTCTTCCGGTACACCGGAGAAGTAGCTCATCTCCCTGCATAGCTGCATGTCGTGTTTTTGGTTTCCGGCTTCCTCGGGGGTGTGGGTCGTAAAAACCAGCCTTTTGCGTACTTCTTCAATATTTTGATTGAATTTCTGATAGAGATAAAAAGCCGCGCTTACCCCATGCGCCTCATTCAGGTGATACCGGTCCGGATCAAAATTAATTTTTTCAAGGAGCTTGGCGCCCCCTATTCCCAGAAGGGTAAATTGCGCGATCCGGGTGGCATCATTTTCATCATACAACCTTTTGCTGATGTTGCGGGAAACATAGTCATTCTCCGGTAGATCCGTACTCAATAAAAATAACGGAGCGCTCTTGAAGGTTTCCGGGTTAAGGTATAACACTTTTACCCATACCGGATGATCGTGAACGGTAATGGTATAACGAATACCCGTATCTTCAAGAAAGTGATAAATCTTCTGCACCCAGCTTACTTTAAGCGTTTGGTCGTTATTCCGTTCCTGGTCATAGTAGCCTTCCTTCCACAAAATTCCAATGCCGATCAAATTTTGTTTGAGCTCGTAAGCGCTTCTTAAATGAGATCCGGAAAGAAACCCCAGTCCCCCACTGTAGATTTTCAGGGGCTGATGGATAGCATATTCCATCGAAAAATAAGCTACTTTCTTCTGATAATGAGGATCTATGGGATAAGGGAGGTTGTAATTATTAAAATCCATTCTTGTTCTATAAGTTGTAAAAAAAGTGCAATATTAACGTAAATTTCTCATTTAACTTTTTCTCCTTCTAATTTACAGGCTTCGGGATGATCACTTTAAACTGCTGTCCCTCTGCATCATTAATAAGGCCAAGGTTTGGTTGATGTTCTAAAGCTCGTGTGATACCGGAGCCGAATCCCCCTGTACTTCATTAGTTTTTTTTCATACGCTATATCGGGGTCAATTCTCCTCTTAGGGACGCCTGCAACAACTTTCTGGAAAGTTCCGGACCTTTTTCTAATCCCAGCACGAACATCAGCTTGGTAACGGCGGCCTCAAAGGTCATATCGTATCCCGTTATTACCCCTGCTTCCTTTAGGTGTTTGCTTGTCTCATACAAACCCATTGAGACCGATCCCCCATCACATTGGGTGATGTTTAGAACAAAGAGTCCCTTGTTTGTCGCTTCTTTAATACATTGGATAAACCAGGGAGCGGTGGTTGCATTCCCGCTTCCAAAGGTTTCCAGCAGAATAGCCCTGGCTCCTTTGGTATTCAGAATGGCTTTTATGGTATTCTCCTGGATTCCGGGAAATAAACGAAGTACTGCAATATTGCGGTCCAACTTTTGGTGCACTTTTAAAGGTTGCCGGGGCGGAGGGAGCACAAGTTGATCCCGGTATTTAATAGAGACCCCCGCTTCTGCCAGAGCCGGATAGTTCATCGAATAAAAAGCGGCAAACTTTTCAGCATCATATTTCTTTGTCCGGTTTCCCCGGAAAAGTTTAAAATCAAAATAGATGCACACTTCCGGTACCTTTGCATGTCCTGCTTCATCCTTTGCTGCGGCAATTTCAATGGCTGTAATAATGTTTTCCCGGGCATCCGTTCTGATTTCGCCTATGGGCAGTTGTGAGCCCGTGATCACGACCGGTTTTCCCAGGTTCTCCAGCAGGAAACTGAGGGCAGAGGCGGTGAAGGACATGGTGTCCGAACCGTGTAAAATTACAAAACCATCATAATACTCATAGTTTTGTCCAATGATCTCTGCCAGTTCTATCCAGATATCAGGGTGCATGTCAGAGGAATCAATAGGCGGAATAAAGGAATGCACAAAGAAATGATAACCCAATCGGTACATTTCAGGCATTTTCTCCTTAATTTCAGAAAAGCCCAGGGGGCGTAGTGTCCCCAATTTGCGGTCGTGGATCATCCCTACCGTTCCGCCGGTATAGATAACTAAAATTTTAGGAACCCGAGGTATGTAGCTTTTCATGATAACATTGAGACCCTCAAATTATTGATAAATTTTAAAAGTTATAACTTATATAGGCGCAAAGCATTGGCCGTGGTAATCTCTGCTACTTTCTCTACAGAAACTTCCTTTATTTCTGCTATTTTGGCGGCAATATACGGGATATAGCTGCTTTCATTTCGTTTACCGCGATGGGGAGCGGGCGTCAGATAAGGAGAGTCTGTTTCTAATACAAGGTGACTGAGCTCAAAGTTCTTAAGCACGTTCGGGAGCGTTGACTTTTTGAAAGTAACAATTCCTCCTATTCCCATCAAAAACCCCATCTCAATAATTTTTTCAGCCTGTTCAAGAGTGCCTGAAAAACAGTGAAAAATCCCTTTCAAATGACCGTTTTGTTTAGCATTAACGATTTCAATACATTCCTTCATCGAATTGCGTGCATGAATGACAATGGGCAGATCATGTTGCATCGCCCAATCAATTTGCGTTGAGAAGGCCTGTATCTGTTGTTCTCTGAAGGTGGTATCCCAGTAAAAATCCAGCCCGATTTCTCCAACTGCGGCAAAAGGGCGCTCTGCCAGCCATTCTTTTACCTTTTGAAGTTCTTCTTTTACTTTTTCGTTTACATTACACGGATGAAGCCCCATCATGGGATAGGCCCGGCCGGGAAAGTCTTTTTCCATCTTTAGTAGCGCTTCCGTGGTAGTGCTGTCAATATTTGGTAAGAAGACCTTTTCCACACCGGCATCCTGCATTCGTTGCATTAAAGCGGCCCGGTCTTCATCAAATTCTTCAAGGTAGAGATGCGCGTGGGTGTCAATCATCATGGTCATTTCGATGGGGTGTTTAAATAAAATGGAAAGGTACGGAGAATTTGGCGAGGCAGGAATCAAAACATTATGACTTAATTTTGCGAGATGGAATTATTCTTCAGTCTGAAGGAAATAGATCGTGCTGCCGGGCAATTTTGGGAGGCAGCCGGAAACAGGAAAGTCTTTGCCTTTCAAGGTCCTTTGGGGGCCGGTAAGACCACCTTTATTTCTGCGCTCTGTCGGGCCAGAGGGGTAGTAGATAATCCCTCCAGTCCCACTTTTTCACTCATCAATGATTATCTGTTTGAAGACAAAAATGGGGATCGACAACATGCTTACCATTTAGATTTGTATCGGATTCGGGATGAGGAGGAGGCTGTTCAGGCGGGTATTGAAGATTGTTTGCTGAGCGGTGCTTATTGTTTCGTAGAATGGCCTGAGAAAATTCCTGATTTATTGCCTGAGGATACCCTGTATGCTGAAATAGCAGCAGAAAAGGGAGGGCGCCACCTGTGGATTCACCTTTAGCAGATGTCTTTTCCCCGTTCTGTATAATAAAAGGGATAGTTCTGAAAATACAAACGAATTTTCATATCTTTGACAGGCTTGTTTTGAATGTTAGGTAGGCTTATGGAATTAAAAAGAAATATTGTCAGCCCGTCCATCTCTTATTTACCCCAGGAAGAAACGCTGGATATTGGCCAAAATCAGGAACGGCTGTTTATTGGCATACCAAAAGAATATACTTACCATGAGGATCGCGTAGCCCTTACCCCGCAGGCTGTGAATGTATTGGTGAATAATGGCCATGAAGTAGCGATTGAGCATGACGCGGGAGAAGGAGCCCATTTTTATGATGCAGATTATGCTGAGGCTGGCGCCCATATTGTTCCCGATAAGCGGGCATTGTATAAAAAGGCAGAAATTATTTTAAAATCTGCCCCTATACAAGAGGAAGAAATTGCCCTGATGCATCCCGATCAGGTATTGATCTCCCCCCTGCATCTGCCCCATTTGAAGGAGGAACATCTCCGGCAGATGATGAAAAAAAAAGTTACCGCTTTGTGTTTTGAGAATCTCAAAGATGAGGCAGGCTCTTACCCCATCGTCCGTTCTATGAGTGAAATTGCCGGTAGCGCCTCCATGCTTATCGCCGGGCGGTATCTTAGCAATTCTGATATCGGGAAAGGCGTTCTTCTGGGTGGTATTTCTGGTATCCCGCCCACCAAGGTCGTTATTATCGGAGCCGGCGTAGTAGGAGAATATGCCGCACGCGCCGCCCTGGCGCTGGGCTCATCCCTCAAGATATTTGATAACAATATTTATAAACTGAAACGACTTCAAAATAATATAGGGGTCCGGTTGTACACCTCCGTTTTAAATCCCCATACGCTGGCAGATCAGCTTCTTGATGCCGATATTGCGGTGGGGGCATTGACTTCCCCCTCCGGCGGGCGTACACCGGTTGTGGTAACGGAGGAAATGGTTAGCAACATGAAGGCCGGTTCTGTTATTGTGGACGTCAGCATCGACCGGGGTGGGTGTTTTGAAACATCTGAAGCCACAACCCACGAACACCCTGTTTTTAAAAAATATGATGTGTTGCATTATTGTGTACCCAACATCCCTTCCGGCTTTGCCAGAACAGCCTCGCAGGCAATTAGTAATGTGCTGATGCCGCTATTGGTACAAGCGGCCGATGAAGGTGGGTTTGACAACGAAGTCTGGAAAAAGCCGGGAGTAAGAGAAGGTATTTACCTCTACAAAGGGGCGCTGACCAACTATCATCTGAGCAGACGCTTTGACCTGAAATATACTGATCTGGAATTGCTGAGGGCAGCCAAAGGATAATGTCTTTTTTTTACCGACCTTGGGCTTCTACTTCAGAATTACAAATATTTACTAACTTTGTTAGCGCAACCTTACTAATAACATTAGTAAATAATTTAAATGGGCTCAATCAACCAAAACATCAGGTATTTGCGTCGTCTTCGCCGATGGACTCAATTGGAAATGGCAGCAAAACTCGGGATCAAGCGTTCTCTTCTGGGGGCTTATGAAGAAGGGCGTGCTAATCCGAGAAATGAGGTACTCGAAAAAATAAGTGATCTTTTTCACATCAGTCTGGATGACTTAATGCGCAGCGATCTAAGTGTCAAGGGTGGAAATTACCGGGAACGGCGTCGCAGGCTGAAGGAAGAAGAACCTCGTCAGGTAATTGAATTTGTACCCATAAAAGCGATGGCCGGTTACTTATCCGGTTATCAGGACCTCGAATTTATTGAGGAACTCAACACATTTACCTTGCCCATGATTGGAGCAGGCCATTTCCGGGCTTTTGAAATTTCAGGAGATTCCATGTTGCCGGTGACTTCCGGATCCGTAATCGTGGGCCATAAAATTACCGAGTGGCAGGAAATAAAACACAACCACACCTACATTGTCCTTACCCGAACTGAAGGGGTGGTTTATAAAAGAGTGTTAAAAAACAACCGGAATAAGAATAAGATTACACTCCTTTCGGATAATCCCCAGTTTGAATCCTATTCTGCTTATCTGGATGAAGTAATGGAAATGTGGGAGGCAGATGCCATCATCAACAAAATAAGCCGTAACCAGCAGCTTAATGTTACCCATCTTGCAGAAATGGTGAGCCATTTGCAGGAGCAGGTTAGTGTTTTGAAGAAAAAAGTGAAGTGATGGTTGGTAAAAACAAGAAAATAACCAAACCGGCGTTAAAGAAAGAAATGATTTAAATGTGATTTTTAGATTGTATTCTTTACTTTTGAACTTTTATTAGTTACTATAATTTATAATTATAAATGAGTATTTCCCTGTTACAAATTCAGGATACCTCCCTGAAGATGGCTGATACCCTGAGCCGAATGAATGGTCAAATAGAGGCTCCCCAGGATATGCACATGAATTTGTTGAGCATGCTGGTTAAGGGAGGTGTGCTGATGATCCCTTTGGCTGTTCTGTTGTTAATTGCTATTTATGTCTTTTTTGAACGTTACCTGGCCATAAAAAAGGCCAACCGGATTGAGGATAATTTTATGCCGATGATCCGTGATCACATTACTACCGGAAATGTACAAGCAGCTCGTTCTCTGGCAAAAAATACCCGGAACCCCGCGGCAAGAATGATTGAAAAAGGAGTAATCCGGATTGGAAAGCCCATAGAATATATTGAAAAAGCCATGGAAAATACGGGTAAACTTCAGATTTACCATGTGGAGAAAAACCTGATCATCTTATCTATGATCGCTGCTATCGCTCCCATGTTTGGCTTTTTGGGAACCATTGCCGGTATGATCCAGTTGTTTTTTGATATCTCGGTAACTAATAATATTACGCTCGGAGTCATTGCCGGTGGGATTTATATTAAAATGATTACCTCTGCTACCGGCCTGGTTATCGGTATTCTTGCTTATGTTGCTCATCACTATCTTGTGGCTCAGGTAGATAAATTGATCAATAAGATGGAAGCAGCTTCCGCCGAGTTTGTAGATATTTTGCAGGAGCCTACAACGGTTTAAAATAATTAGTGAAGATGAACCTGAGAAGCAAATTACGATCAGAAGCCCATGTGGAGAGTGGCGCCCTAAATGATATCCTGTTCATTCTGGTGATGTTTTTCCTTATTGTAGCCACCCTCGCCAATCCGAATGTGATTAAAGTTATGTTGCCCAAGGCCCAAAGCAACACCAAGGCCAAACAAACGGTAGTGGTCTCTATTGATCACAACAGCCAGTTTTATGTTGGTACGACAAAAGTAACCTTAGATCAGTTAAAAGATGCTCTTATCCCCAAACTCAACCAGGATCCGCAGGGTGCTACCATTGTGGTCAATGCAGATAAAACGGTTCCTATTGAATACCTGGTAGATGTCATGCAAATAGCCCAGGAACTGGGGGCGCGGGTGGTGTTAGCCACAGCTCATCCCACTAATGGATGATAACAGGCTATTAACATTTTTTTAGGCCTTCATGGCATTTTTTTTGCTTTTATGCCACAAATTGAAGGGGCAGACTTCTTCGTTTAACTAGTTCTGTGGGGACTTATCCTTCCATCTCAGGATCAAGATATAAATAATACATGAAAACATCATTTATGAAAATATCAAGCAGAAAAGCTTGTTATGGATTTTTATTCCTTTTTTTATTAGGAATCGGCTGTTCCTCTATTTCACAAAAAAACACCCAAAACGATAACGAAATTGCACTTCCTGTTTATAAAGTGGACACCGGCACGGTGGTGCTTACCAAGAACTTCCTGGGTACGGTAGAAGGTAAAATTGATGTAGAGATTCGCCCGCAAGTAACGGGGGAATTGGAAAAAGCCTATGTGGATGAAGGAGATTTTGTAAAAAAAGGACAAAAGCTTTTTAAAATTAATCCTCAAACCTATCAGCAGGACCTGAACCAGGCCATTGCCAACGAAAATGTAGAAAAAGCCAAGCTGGCTAATGCCCAGCTGGAAGTGGAAAGGCTGAAGCCGCTGGTAGAAAATGAAGTTATTTCCCCCGTAAGGCTGAAGACTGCAAAATCTGAATACGAGGTGGCACAAGCTAATCTGAAGCAGGCTTCCGCGGAGGTAGCCAATGCCAGAATTCAATTGGGCTATACCACAATAGAAGCCCCTGTAAGCGGCTATATCGGTAGAATTCCAAAAAGAATAGGAAACCTGGTAAATCCGGGAGATAAAGAACCCATTACCGTACTGACTGATGTACATGAGGTATATGTTTATTTCTCAATAAGCGAATCTGATTTTTATCAGATGCTTCGGGAACAGTCGTTTACCGGAACCGGCCTCAATTCGGCGGCAAAACACATTGATACCGACCGGGTAGTCTCTCTTATTCTCTCTGACGGTTCAGTTTATCCACACAAAGGGGTTATAGATGCCTCTTCCGGTCAGGTTAATAAGAATACGGGCTCTATTATGATGCGGGCGACTTTCCCTAATGAGAATAACATCCTCCGATCGGGAAATACAGGTACTTTGGTTTTAAATAAGAGAAGAAGCGGGAGAATTATTATTCCACAAAAAGCAACCTATGAACTTCAGACAGAAACCTTTGTGAAAAAATTAACGCCTCAGAATACTGTTGTGCGTCAATTGATCAACGTGGGTCCCGAAGCTCCCCATAACCTTTATATTGTAACAAAGGGATTAAACATAGGAGATCGCATCCTGGTGGAAGGGCTGGATAAAGTTACGGACAGCATGAAAATAAAGCCGTTGCCGTACCAACCGGACACGCTTGTTGCCCCAAAGGTATATCCCCAGAGTCTGGACACCTCCGGTGGCGGAGGAGATTCACTTTAACCCTGTTGATTATAATCAAACGCATATATTTTTGAAAAGCCCAGATAAAGCATGTTAAAAAAGTTCATCACCCGGCCGGTATTAGCCACGGTTATTTCTTTGATCCTTGTCCTGTTGGGAGTAGTGGGGATTATCAAATTACCGATCACCAGATTTCCGGAAATAGCGCCCCCCAGTGTTTCTGTTTCCGCCTCTTATTCCGGCGCTGATGCTGAGACAATAGCAGAGAGCGTTTTACTCCCGTTGGAGGAGAAAATTAACGGGGTGGAGAACATGACCTACATGAAATCCAATGCCTCCTCCGGCAGTGGAACGATCAATGTATTTTTCAAACCGGGTACTGATCCCAACCAGGCTGCTGTTAATGTACAAACACGTACCTCAAAGGCTTTGACCGATCTTCCGGCAGAGGTAGTCACCGATGGGGTTTCGGTAACGCCACGGCAGACGGGTGTGATCATGACGCTTAACATGTATAGCATAGACCCGGCCATGAATGAAACCTTCCTTCAGGCTTATGCCAACAGGGAAGTCGTGCGTGAATTATCCAGAATAGACGGCGTAGCAGAGGTGAACAAAGTAGGGGCACGAAATTATGCTATGCGTATTTGGCTTAATCCTGATAAGATGAAGGCTTACGGCCTGGTTCCTGATGATATAAAGAACGCAGTCAAAAATCAGAATTTTGAAATTGCGCCCGGTGAATTTGGTCAAAACTCCAATCAGACTTTTGAAACCATCATTAAATATACGGGTCGGTTCACCTCAAAGGAGGAGTTTGGTGATATTGTTATCAAGACCAATAAAGATGGCTCTATCCTGCATTTGAGGGATGTAGCCCGTATCTATTTGGGCCCCACTAATGCCAATAATGAAAACAGGGTGGATGGTTATCCGGGATTAACGATGAACATCACCCAGAATGTAGGTTCCAATGCGCGGGATATTGATATTGGGGTGCGTAAAAAAATGAAGGAATTAGCAAAAGATTTTCCTAAAGGACTGAAATACAACATTACTTACAGCGTTCGTGATCAGGTAGATGAATCTATTTCAGAAGTGGTGCATACTTTATTTGAAGCCTTCATTCTGGTTTTTATCATTGTATTTATTTTCCTCCAGAATTTCAGGGCTACTCTTATCCCCGCCATAGCCATCCCGGTTTCGCTTATCGGTACATTTTTCTTTATTTATATATTGGGTTTTTCTATCAATGTGCTTACCATGTTTGCGCTTGTTCTGGCCATTGGCATTGTTGTGGATGATGCGATAGTCGTCGTGGAGGCTGTTCATCATAAGATGGACAGCACGACCCTGAGTCCTACGAACGCCACTATTTCTACCATGAGAGAGATTACACCGGCCATTGTATCCATTACGCTGGTGATGGCGGCTGTATTTCTTCCCATTGGCTTTATGGAAGGTCCCTCCGGTATTTTTTACCGACAATTTGCCTATACGCTGGCGCTGGCCATCCTGATTTCTGCGATGAATGCTTTAACCTTATCCCCGGCACTTTGTGCGCTTATTTTAAGAAGGCATAAGAAAGTATCAAAGGAAACAAACGTTGCGGAATTATCCCATGCCGATCCGCATACAACAAAGGGGAAACTCAAAGCTTTCATTAATCGATTTTTCCTGGCATTCAATACTTCTTTTGAAACCATGACCGGCCGGTATGTGGAAGCAATTAAATTTCTTACAAGAAAAAAGAAACTGGCGATAGGCGGCCTCGTGCTCATTGCCCTTATCGGGTTTGTGCTCATGAAATTTACGCCAACGGCCTTTATCCCTACGGAGGATGATGGTTTCATTGAATATTCTATCCAACTTCCTCCCAGTTCTTCCCTTGCCCGTACCACCAGCGTGCTTAATAAGGCAATTGACATTCTCAAAAAGAGAAAAGAGATCATGAGCATGTCCAGCACCGCAGGTTACAACGGAATTGATGGCACGAATAGCACCTCTTATGCCATAGGTTATATCAGCATGTACCCTTATGCCGAAAGAAAAGGCATCAAAAAGATTGATCAGTTTATAGACACCGTCAGAAAGGATTTATCTCAAATCAAGGGGGCCTCTGTCACTGTATTTACCCGGCCTACCGTTACAGGCTTCAGCAATCAGGCAGGAGTGCATTTTGTATTGGAAGACCGGCTTGCAGGGAGTTTTCAAACCTTTGGCGCCGTTTCTGATACTTTTTTGCAAGCGCTGAACAGCCGTCCGGAAATTTTACAAGCCGGCACTACCTTTCAACCCAATTTTCCACAATATGAATTAAATGTGGATAAGGATAAGGCGCTGGCTATGGGCGTGAATATAAAAGATATGCTCAACAACGTTCGCCAGTATTATTCCCGCGTCAGGGTCAGCGAATTTAACCTTTTTAACCGCTTAAACAGGGTGTATGTACAGGCAGCACCACAATTCAGCGCTACGCCCGAATCGCTAAGTTCTATTTATGTCAGGAATAAAGAAGGAGACATGGTCCCGGTAAGCACCCTTGTCCGGATGACGAAGACTTTCGGGCCGGAGATTGTTACTCGTTACAACCTGTATAACAGCATTGAAATAAATGCCATTCCCGCCAAAGGGTACAGTACCGGACAAGCCATGCAGGCTGTAGAAGAAGTAGCTGACCAGCAATTGCCTGGAAATTATCAGTTTGAATGGACCGGAATGAGCCGGGAGGAAAAGGAGTCGGGTGGGCAAACCGCTTTTATCATTTTATTGAGTATATTGTTTGTCTATTTTCTTTTGTCTGGCCTGTATGAGAGTTATTTTCTTCCTCTTTCTATTTTGTTATCTATACCTGTGGGGTTGATCGGCGTTTATGGTGTTATTAACCTGGTGGGCCTGCAAAACAACATTTATGTGCAGGTAGGTTTAATCATGCTCATTGGATTGTTGGCTAAAAATGCCATCCTGATGGTTGAATATTCTGCTCAATCCCGAAAGGCAGGCCATTCTATCTATGAGGCCGCTATCCAGGGCGCCCACTTAAGATTACGGCCTATATTGATGACCTCTCTTGCTTTTGTTGCCGGGCTGATTCCCCTGATGTGGACTACGGGTCCCTCGGCACAGGGAAACCACTCAATCAGTTTTGCCGCTGCCGGCGGAATGATTGCAGGAGTCCTCCTGGGGATATTTATCGTACCGGTGCTTTTTATCATTTTCAGAACCATTGATGAAAATCTTAAAGCCCGCTTTAAAAAAGGAGATTAACTATATGCGTAAATTGAAAAATTTAAAATTGTCTGTTATCATTGTCTCCGGCCTGTTGGTGTTCTCTGCCTGTAAGGTTACAGAAACATACTCTACCGCAGATATGAACCTGCCCGATGAATTTATTCTGCCCGATTCCATATCTCAAAATCTGGATGACGCAATCATTCCATGGAAAGACTTTTTTCAGGATACCTTGTTAGTTCAACTCATTGACGATGCCTTCAGGCAAAATTTTGATATCCGTACAGCGAATAAAGAAATTGATATTAACAATCAATATTATAAGGAATCTAAAGCTGCCTTTTACCCTTATCTCAACCTCAATTTGTTGAATATAGAAAGAAGATGGTATTCCAGAGATTCAAGGTTTTCATCGTTGGATGACTGGTATAAACATAAAGGGAAAAAGGCGCCGGCCAATATGTATGTAAATGCATCAGAATATTCCAACGTAGGCGCCCTGGATTGGGAGTTGGATATTTGGGGGAAGCTAAAGAATCAAAAACGTGCAGCCAGAGCGTTATATCTTCAGTCTTTCCAGGCCAGAAAGGCCATCCAGACGGAGGTAGTTGCTACGGTGGCCGAGGATTATTACACCCTGCTGATGCTGGATGAGCAGCTTGAGGTAGCTAAGAAAAATTATCATTTCAGGGATAGTACCCTGAGAATGATCCAGTTGCAGTATAAAGCGGGAGAAGTTACTGCGCTTGCCGTCCAGCAATCGCAGTCTCAGGTTTTGGAAGCCGCTGCCCTGGTACCGGACCTGGAAAAAGAAAGAGCGCTTCAGGAAAATAAATTGAGGCTTTTGGTGGGTGAATTGCCGGGGAAAATTAAAAGGAAACCCAGGTTTTTCGCCATGGATAGTGCCTATAAAAGAGTAAGCAAATTGCCCCTGTATCTGGTTCAAAACCGTCCGGATGTACTTATTGCCCGTTATGAACTCAAGGCAGCCAACGCACAGGTGGGGGTTACCCAGGCCGCCCGTTACCCCAACCTGACGATTTCGCTTTCGGGCGGTATGAATGCGGTGCTGGCTAAAAATTGGTTTAATATCCCCGGATCTTTATTAGGCGCATTTGCTGGCGGGTTAACGGCGCCCATTTTCAATGGCAGGAAGCTTAAAACCGATTTTGAAGTAGCCAAAATGGAAAGAGATGAGGCAGAAATTAATTTTCAACGAGAGGTATATAAAGCCGTCACAGATATTGAAAATTCACAGATTTCCATCAAAAAACTGGAAGAACAATTGGAAATAGCGAAAGAACAACAAAAGGTTTCACAAAAGGCGGTAGCCAGTTCCCGGATGCTGTTCCGGGCGGGCTTTGCCACCTACCTGGAAGTAATTACCGCGCAGGGAGAAGCCCTGAACAGTGAATTGGACCTGGTGAAGGCTAAAGCCAATTTGCTGACCGCACGCATCCAACTGTACCGGGCCTTAGGAGGAGGATGGAAGTAGGCGGAGATTAAAAAATCTTATATCGATATTTGATATTATCCGTGTTATTCTCCAGTTCTTTAATATTGATGGAAGCTTTCATGTCTGTTACGGCTTCTTGTTTTAAGTTATTAAATTCCTGCTTTTTTTGGCTTACAATATTTTTATCTGCCAGACCGTTATCTTGTGCCAGCGTAAGGGCGCTTATGACTTTGTTGTAGTAATTGTTAATCAGGTTAAAGTATTCGTTATACAGATTCTCAAATCTTTTGGTCTGCATTACGAGGTCCTCCAGCTGGTTATTAGCTTCTTTGAGGCTCATATTTTCACGAAGTAGTTGCTCGTAATCAATCTTCCCATTTTTGGTATATTTCTTTTCCAGTTTGTCAAAGAAATTCTTGGTAGCTTCCTGGTTAAAAGTCAGAAAATAGTGATTTAAGGTAACGCCCAGCGGCTCATTCCCATTGCGTTTTGGTGCGGGCAGGTCCAGGGCACTTGCAGTAAACAGCAGGTGATCATACATGTTTTGCTGCAACATGTTCAATTGATCCTTATTGAAGTTAAGGCCATATTGGAATTTCTGATTGCCCTCATTCAGTACCGTGTAATAGCTTACATATTTATTTACTTCTTTCTCAAACTCATTCAGGGTATTGGTATTAATGTGTTTGTCGTTCACGCTCAGGGTGTGAAAAAAGGTCATTACCGAGTTAGCGATGGCAAGGGGGGGAGTGAGCGTCACCATGCTTTGAAAAATGGGACTTTTCAGGATAGATTCCGTGGTACTCACAATTTTTTCGTTTCTTTTATTTTTAGTAGCCTTTCCGTGAAGGATGACTGTTTTTACCAGATTAATGATTTTTTCACTGAAAGAGAAGCCCAGAGCCTTGCTTTCGGGGTTATTGAGGGAGGTGATAAATACATCCAGATTGTTGGAAGTTGTACGGGATTTCAGGTCAATAATCTTCTTGTTCAGCAGGTAGTAGGTACGGGTTGCGCTGATGAGGTTGCTTTTCATCAGTTTATACTTGGTCTTGTTGTCTATTTGTTTACCTTGCAGCAGGCCATGAATAGCGGTGGCATTTTGTTTGGCATTTTCCTTAATCGAATTCAATTGCTCAACGACCCGGTCTAAGGCCGTATCGCGATATTCAATTTCCCGCTGATGTTCCTGGTTCCGGTCTAATCGGGCCGGAGGGAGCGTATCCATTTTTTGAATAAAAGTATCCTTCGGAGCTACAAGACCAGAATCTTTTGTCGGAACAAGCGTAGTATCCTGTGCCTGGAGTAAAAAAGGGCATGAGATAAGTGTAACCAATAATAATACTTTCAAGTTGAACATAAGAATTAAGGTATGGTTTATTCAATAAATAGCACAAAAATAAGTTCTTTTTTAACAATCCCTTTAACTCAATCGCTGTCCGCCCCTATTTTCTGATAACCAACCCCAACTCCTCTGCAATTTCCTTTTCTGCTTTTTTAAGCTGTTGGTGAACTTCCATGATTTTTATTTGCTCTTCCGCCTCTGAGACAGAATTGAGTTCTTTTTGGTTCTGATGTATCAATAGTCGTACCATCTTTAGCATCAAATAACTAATTGCTGAACTTACATCCTCTTTATAAAGGTCTTCTTTGGCAGGGACCGTAATCTTATACAAGTCCAGCCAGTTGTGACTGATTTCATAAGGTGTATAGAGCAAATTAACGGCTAACTTACTAATTTCCTGATTGATATGATAAAGGAAAAATTTTTCATCCGGGAGTTGACCCTCGTCAAACTGCCGCTTGTATTCTGTCAGTATTTCACGGACGGTTTGATTAGCAATCAGTTCAAAATTAAGGGAAGAATGGAAAATATGTGCGGCCACGGTATGTTCCTCATCCCACATTTTATCTCCATGCTCAATCAGAACACGGACCAGGTCTTTTTCCTGCCTCTCTTCATCCGTCATCAGGTTGAGCAGGTCATCTGCAGGGGCGGCGGCATCGGCAGCCGTCTTATTTTTCTCCCGGTCTGCCGCTTCCTGCTTTTCCTTTTCCCGGGTATGCTCCCATCTTTTTTTCTGGATTTGCTTCCGGATAAACTGATTGACGAGGGCGGTAAGTCCCTCTTCATCAATGTCTAACATCCGGCTGCATTCCCGAATATAGTCCTGTTGCTTGGTAAAATCCTCCGTTTTGTTGATTCGGGAAAGGGTTTCTGCAATTTCATTGACCAGTTCTGCTTTCTTCGTTGGATCCTTCTTCGCATCTGCCAGGGAAACCTGGAGCTTAAAAAGAATAAAATCTTTCTTGTTTTTGGCAATAAACTCCGTGAAGACCGGTGCCCCTACCCTTTGCACGTAGCTGTCAGGATCTTCACCTTCGGGCAACAGCACCAGTTTTACGTTCAGGCTTTCTTCCAGGGCCATATCCAGTCCCCGCAGGGCCGCTTTTATGCCGGCGGAATCTCCATCGTATAGGATGGTCAGGTTAGAAGTATATTTTTTGATTAGCCGCAACTGATCTTCTGTTAGCGAGGTGCCCGAAGATGCCACCACATTTTCCATTCCAGCCTGATGTAAAGAGATTACATCGGTGTATCCTTCTACCAGCAGACATTCATCTAACTTGTCTATGGCATGACGGGCGAAATAAGTCCCATAGAGCAAACGCCGTTTCTCGTAAATTTCATTTTCAGGCGTGTTAATGTATTTGGGGGCATTATCATTTTTTTTCAGAATGCGGGCGCCAAAACCAATTACTTTTCCACTTTGGTTGTGAATAGGAAAGATTACCCTGCCACGGTAATTGTCTCTGGGCCGGTCATTTCGAACCACCGTTAGCCCGGCCTTTTGAAGATATTCGAGCTTATAACCTTTTTTTAGGGCCTCTGTAGAGAAATCATCCCAACTTTCTTTACAATAGCCCAATTGAAATTTGCGCATGGTTTCTTCCGAGAAGCCACGTTTCTCGAAGTAACTTTTCCCAATAGTTTGGCCTTCTTCTGAATCCAATAGGGTGTCGGTAAAATATTTTTGAGCAAACTGGTTTACAATGTAAAGACTTTCGGCAAGTTGTCTCTGAGCGGTAGCCTCGGGGCTGGGGGTTGTTTCTTCCAGCTCAATGCCGTATTTCTCTGCAAGCCACCTGATGGCCTCTACAAAGGAATATTTCTCGTGTTCCATTAAAAAAGTAATGGCATTTCCGCTGCGGCCACAACCAAAGCATTTGTATATTTCTTTGGTGGGAGAAACAGTAAATGAGGGCGTTTTCTCGTTATGGAAAGGGCAGAGCCCCAGATAATTGACCCCTCGTTTCTTCAATCTCACAAAATCTCCAATGATATCCACAATATCGATGCGGTTTTGGATTTGCTGTATGCTGTCTTGTGAAATCATAGGTAGTACTTAATGTTTCGAGGCTTTAGAGAATTAGTAGATTTTATTCCTAAGCTTCAACAAAAGTCGTTTTTTCAATTTAGTACAAGGCTTTCAATCAAATGCTTTTACTGGCCTCGACCATTTGCCAGATTGATTTTGGATACCAGCCCAACTTATTCTATGGTTCTATGCCTAAAATCAACAATGGAACCGGAGGGCTATTTCTCCCTTGTCTCATTACATTATATACTTCTCCTTCATAATAAGCCACGCCACTACTCATTTGTGCTTGCATTTTCTTTGTCGGAAGAATTTCAATACCAAGATTTATCACCCCACCGGAATAAAACAACATGTGTTTTACAAACAAGTCAAATGCGACAAACGCGTATTTACCAAATTGAATTTCAACCGCGATTTTTTCTTTAACAAAATCAGTTTGATTGTAACTATAAATTGGTTCTTTCTCTCCATTGGCAATGAGAAACTTCTTTTGATCTTTTGCTGACATCAAGACACTCTTTTCCATTAACGCTCTATTGAGGGTTATGTAGTAGCTATACCTGCTTTCCGCCCACTGGTATTTATCGAACGCCTCTTCAAAAGCGTGGTTTAAATCAATAGGTGACAAGAGTTTTTCCCCATTTTTCTTTTTCTCCCTGCTTATTTTTGTTCTGAACAAATCAGCATCAATACTTTCCACTACCTGTTTTATTTCTTTGTATAATTTTTCGTGATGAACGATAAGATATTCCTCCCCATTTAAATGGGAATACTTTTGGGCAATCTTCATTGATGCTTGTTTAGTTCATTATTATTAAACAATTCGAGTTCTTTCCATTCTTTCGGTATTTGAGCCACTTTGTCTTTTTTTGCCGGTTTATGTATGGGTTTGTTAATAGGTCTGATTTTTAAACGTCCTTCCTTCAAGTCCCTGATTCGCTCATTTGCAAGAATACAGTACTTCTTTTCTTTTTCAATTCCAATTGCATTTCGATTATTCTTAATAGCCCCGATAACAGTAGAACCTACCCCGGCAAAAGGGTCAAGGACATAGCTGCTTTCATTAGTCAGGGCCAGAACACAACGTTCAACCAATTCTATTGGAAATTGACAGGGATGACTGGTTTTTTCTGGATGATTTGATTTCACGTTGGGGATGTTCCACATTGCTCTATCCCAATCTTGTTCTATAATTTCCCAGATATCGCTTGGATTCTTTCCCAAAGGGTTGCCCGATAACTGTCCTTTTTTAGGCCCTTTAAAATGCCGTTTCCCTGGATATTTAGAAGGAACTCTAACCTTATCAAGGTTAAAAATATAGTCCTCTGATTTGCTAAACCATAAAATAGTTTCGTAGCGTCCGCTAAATCGTTTACTCGCGTGCAGCCCGTGCCCAAAGTGCCAAATAATCCTATTTCGGAGTTTGAGGCCGTATTTTTTGAAAATTTGGTAATAAAAAATATCAAGTGGGAATACTTCGCCGTTATCAACATAATTTCCAACCTGCCAACAGAGGTTTCCCTTGTCTGACAGGGTTCGTACAAGTTCCTTTATTATTTCTTCCTGTGTTTCAAGATATTTTTCAATACTTGTCTTTGTTTCATATGATTTTCCAATATTATATGGGGGAGAGGTCAGGATCAGGTCAAACTTACCGTCTTTCAATCTTTTTAGGATGTTTAAACAATCGCCATTCTTCACCACGTAGTCGGTTTGGGGGTTTATGAAGTCGAATAAGGGTTCTTCTGCTTTCATTTTATTCTTGGTTGTATAACAAAACTACACAAAATTAAGAATTATTTTCTGGCAATTCTTTTGACGGATTAAGACCGAGTTCTTTCATCTTTTTTGCTCTTCTGATCAGGTTTCCCTTTCCCGTAGCCAGTTTGTTCATAGCCAGCTCATAAGTATTTTGCGCCCCTGTCAGTTTTTGCCCTATTGCGTTCATGTCTTCTACAAAGCCCACCAACTTTTCATATAGTTTGTTCCCTTCCTCAATGATCTGATGAGCATTTTTATTTTGCTTTTCCAGCCGCCAGATTGATTCAATGATCCGGAGAGTAGCCAGTAAAGAGGAAGTACTTACCAGGATCACTTTTTTATGAAAAGCGTTGTCATACAGTCCCGGTTCGGTCATTAAGGCCAGGCTGTAAGCCGGTTCTATCGGGATAAACATCAGGACAAAATCGGGAGATTGAGCTAAAAGACGTTCGTATTTTTTTCTTCCCAGTTCATCAATATGGCCCTTTATAGAACGGATATGGTCCCGCAGGGCTTCTTGTTGTTCTCGTCCGGCAGCTGCATTAAAATATCGTTCGTAAGCCGTTAGTGAGACTTTGGCATCTATAATTATATTTTTATGTTCCGGTAATTCCAGGACTACATCCGGCCTTAGGATTTTTCCTGCTTCACTATAAATGGAGACTTGTTTCCTATAATGTACATTCTCCTGTAATCCGGCCGATTCCAGTATCTTTTCTAAGATAAATTCTCCCCAGTTTCCCTGCTTTTTACTATCTGCCTTTAACGCGCTGGTGAGATTATTAGCCTGCTCTGAGAGGGTTTGGTTTAGCTCAAAAGTTCGTTTCAATTCTTTTTGCAGGCTAAATCGTTCGTTGGATTCCCGCTGGTAGGTGTCCTCAACTTTTTTCTCAAATTCCCTGATTCGTTGCTGAAGGGGCTTCAGAAGCTGATCCAGGTTTTGCTGGTTCTGACGGGTAAATTTTTCAGCTTTTTCGTTCAGCAATTTATTGGATAACTGTTCAAATTGCAGCCGGTTTTCTGCAGCCAGTTGTTTCTGGTATTCGATCTGTTCTGCCAGTTGTTTTTGTAAGGCGTTGTTTATGGTCTTTTGTTCTGTCAGTTGGTTTCCCAAGGCAATCTTCTCTTCCAGGAAGGTATTCCTTTCTTCGCTCAACTGTGACAGTTGCCCGGCAGTTTGCTCTTTTTCCTCTTCCAAACGTTGCTTAAGGGAGCCATTGCGTTGTTTTTCCCTTGAAAACAGGTATAAGAACAGTAAAGAGGATAAAAAAAGAATACAAGACAGATAAAGAAACATGTGAATGAAATTACATCTTCCATATTTTTTTCAGGGTAAGCCATACGATCAGTGGTAGCGTGATAACCAGCCAAGCAAAAAACAAGATGTGCATCCAGGCCGGTATTTCCGGTCTGTCAAAAAAAATCAGGTCTTTAGCTACCGCAAAGTACAGGGTGATGATCAGCCAGGGCACCCACATAATAATGGTTCTCAACATGCGTGTAAACGCTAGAATGACCTCTTTATCCGTCCAGTTATCAGAATCAGCCATGACACAAAGTATTCAATCGTTAATGGATTTTTCAAATTTCGTATTTTTTTCTCAAACTTTCTCATTGTCGGGGCATTAATTGATTATTATGTACCTTGCAGGATAGGGAATATAAATCTATAATACCCGTAATCAAGTATGAACAATTTTAATTTGCAGGATAGTCTCAATTTTTTATCAAAAATGACCTTGAGACGAGGATGGAATGCGGCGAAAGTATTGAGCAGCTATTATTACAGCAAGTGGATCCATAAGCCCGTCCAGTGGGGTTACCCTATTTCCATGTCTTTTGAACCCACAACTTCTTGTAACCTTCGCTGTCCTGAATGCCCGAGTGGGTTGCGGGCGTTCACCCGGCCAAAGGGTATGCTGGACCAGTCTTTTTTCCAAAAGACCATAGATGAAATGGCCCGGGACCTGGTGTATCTCATTTTTTATTTCCAGGGGGAGCCCTACCTGAATCCTAATTTTCTGGACATGGTGAAATATGCCTCCGATAAGGGAATTTATACGGCAACTTCCACGAACGCCCATTTTTTAACAGATGAAAAAGCGAAAAAGACAATCGAAAGCGGCCTGGACCGGTTGATCATCTCTATTGACGGTACTACCCAGGACGTTTACCAGCAGTATCGCAGGGGAGGACGCCTGGATAAGGTGTTGGCAGGCGCCAGAAACATTGTGAAATGGAAAAGAAAGTTGAAATCCCAAACCCCTTTCGTATTTTTCCAGTTTCTGGTAGTGAAACCCAACGAACATCAGATTGAGGAAGTGAAGAAATTGGCCGATGAAATTGGTGTGGATCAAGTGCGTTTTAAGACGGCTCAGGTTTATAATTATAAGAACGGAAACCCGCTTATCCCCACATTGGATAAATTTTCACGTTATCGCAAAAAGGAAGATGGTTCTTATGCCGTTAAAAATAAAATGGCCAATCATTGCTGGCGCCTGTGGCATGATCCGGTGGTGACCTGGGATGGTCTGGTGGTTCCCTGCTGTTTTGATAAAGATGCCATTCACAAGATGGGAGACCTGAAAGAAAAATCTTTCAGAGAAATCTGGCAGGATAAGAAATATCATCAGTTTCGGTCGCAAATCCTTCATGGCAGAAAAAATATTGACATCTGCGCCAACTGTACCGAAGGCACCAAAGTCTGGGGATAGAGAAAACATAGAATAGGCTTTCCCGTTAATGGTTCGTTAAAACATCCTTGTTTTCAGATAAAATAATAAAAAAGAACATATTTGATCTCTTTTTGGCCTGGTTTATGGTGTTAGGTAAAGTAATTATTGTAACTTTGTAATTAGTTTTTTAACGAAAAAAATTTAATGGTATGTGTACACAGAAAACGTTATTGGCAATAGCTACGGGAGTGGTTATTGGCGCAGCAGCAGGGATTTTATTTGCTCCTGAAAAAGGGGAAGTAATTAGAGGGAAACTGAAAGACAGGTCCACCGATGCTGCTGAAAAGTTTGGACAGAAATTCAATGAAACCAGGGATAACGTAATGGAAAAAATAAAAAAGGGCTCTGAGAAAGCGGAGCATGTAGCTAAGCAAACGGCTGCCAATGCGAAAAAGGCCGCCAGCTAATTGGGGAGTTTTTTCCCCTCCTGTCTTATTTTTGAACCTGTCCCGACATGGCTTTTGACTCACTGATAAACGATATAAAAGAAATTGTTGAACACTTAAAAGCGTATGCTGAAAGTAATGTTAAGTACTACAAGCTTAAAGCTTTAAAGCACATCGTAAATGCCGCGAGCATTATTTTTAAAGTATTGTTATGTGTGGTACTCATTCTTTTAGCGCTTTTTTTCTTCTCTATTGCTGCGGCGGTATTTATCGGCCGCTGGATAGATAGTTTTGCGTGGGGCTTTGCCATTGTCGGCGGGTTTTATTTACTGCTGTTCATTTTAGCCGTTGCCGTCGGGGTCCTGATTGTACGTCGGCCCATGCTAAAAATGCTGGCTTCTAAGATGTTTGGTAAAAAGGATTGATAAGATGATGAAAAAAATAAAAAGCTACCGGGACTTGGATTATGAAATGGAAATTATTCGCATGAAGCGAAAAGTAGAATTGGATAAATTGAGAGGAAGTTTCCATGGATTAACAGCTACCACGCTTCCATCTGTCCTGACCTTTGGTCTTATTAGCCTGTTTGGGAATTTGAAAAGGAGAAGAAAGAAAAAAAAATAACCTTCAGGCGGGAAGGTTATCTAACCGAATTAAAATAAGAGAGTTTCCATTATCTCCCAATTTCATCTATAGGATCATCGCTTAAATAATATCTCCTTGCCAGTTCCTGCTCGTAATAATCCCCCTTATTTCTCCACTTTCGAATCTGATCACGCACTGCTCTAAGGTATTTATCTCTTTTAGAAGAATTTAGAAAACATCCTACTGCAACTCCAAGAGCAAATATTGTTATTACTTTTGACGTCTTACTCATACAAAAAAATTAATTGGTGGATTAATAGAATACTGTTTAATTTACAACAAAAAAATCAAATAGTTTAAATCGTTACCTATATAATATCAAATTTTATTCCATTTTTAAAATTGCCGTATGAGTTACTTTGATAACGACAGGCTTAAGCAATTTTTCTTTATCGTCATTATCCTGCTAATCGGTGGGGTATTGTTTTGGAAATTGTCTGTTTTCATCCCGGCTTTACTGGGGGCGCTGACGCTTTATGTTATCATGAGGCCGGCAGTTATCTTTCTGGTTTATAAAAAAGGCTGGAAAAGGTGGATTGTAGCACTATTGTTAATCCTGGTTTCAATGATCGTCTTGATTGTACCCATGTTTCTGGTCGGTAACATGATGACGGAAAAGATTACCTTTGCGATCAAGCATTCGGGGGCTATTATTGATAGTTTGAAAAAGGTTATTGAGGAAATTAAGCAGTTTACCAAGATAGATTTGCTGTCGGCTCAGTCCATGCAAAAAGCGCAGGAGGCTCTTACCACTTTTCTCCCTCAGCTACTGGGATCAACCTTTAGCGTTCTGACTACCATTGTTATTATGTATTTTGTGTTGTATTTCATGCTGGTAGAATCTTTGAATATGGAGGATGGCTTATATGAGTACATGCCGCTGAAGGAAGAAAATACAGACCGCCTTGGGGAAGAACTAAAGGCAATGGTCATCTCCAATGCAGTAGGCTTCCCCCTGCTGGCGATAATACAAGGTCTCATTTCAATACTGGGATACTGGATATTCGGCGTGGATAGTCCGGTTTTTTGGGGGGTTATTACAGGCATTATGGGAATGGTGCCGGTAATTGGTACGGCAGTAGTGTGGGTTCCTGTCGTCATTTATTTGCTGGCAACCGGTAGCATAGGAGAAGGGATCGGGCTGGCTATTTATTGCCTTGCCATAGTGGGTAGCGTAGATAATGTTTTCCGGTTCATCTGGCAAAAGAAATTTGCGGATGTACACCCGTTGATTACTGTCTTTGGGGTATTAATCGGGGTTAGTCTGTTTGGATTTGTTGGCCTGATCTTCGGACCGCTGTTGCTGTCGCTGTTTGTTTTGCTTTTGACCATATACCGGGATGAGTTCAACCTGAAACGCAAGCGGGTAAAGGTTTATAAAAAAATAAGGCAAAAAAAAGATTAGGTTTGGTAATACCGGTTAGCCATCAGGTATTGAAAGGCTTGCTCCGGTATCATAAAACGCACTGATTTTTCATTCTTGATCATCCTGCGTATCGCGCTGGATGAGATATCCAGTAAGGGGGCATTGCAAACCGTTATGCGTGCATTGGCCAGCACTTTTGGCTCATGCCCCGGCCGCTTGTAAACATATAAGGAGTACCGTTCCAGAAGCGTTTGGTAATTCTTCCAGCGGTGCAGGTTTTCCAGGCTGTCGCTGCCCATGATAATAGCAAATTCATACTCAGGGTACTTTTCATCAAGATAGGTTAAAGTATCAATGGTATAAGAGGGACGAGCTAAGGAAAATTCAATGTTACTGGCTTTCAGGCGCGGTTCATTGCCGATGGCCAGTTCAGTGAGATATAACCTATCATATTCGTTCAGCAGAGAGCCAGATGGTTTTAGTGGATTTTGAGGACTCACCACCAGCCACACCCGGTCACAATCAGTATGATAAGCTATGTGATTGGCAATAATTAAATGGCCCACGTGTATGGGATTAAAGGAACCAAAATACAAGCCTATTTTCATGCGACAAAGGTATTGAATTGTTTGGGCAGAAAATAATCTGGCTTCTGCCTCAAATCGGAGTAAGAGTGCTCCCCTTATGGGCTGCTATGTGATCCGTCTTGTTGCTTTTTATTTCATACTGGGGTTCTTTTTCTGAAGCCCGATGAGTATGACCTTTATAGTCAAAGTCTTTGGTATGGATTTTAATGATGGTTCCGGAAACTTCTCCGGCCTCTGAATTCCATTTTACCTGATCCCCTACCTTGAATTTAGCGCCCATGATTTAAATATTTGCTGAAAGAAGTAAAAATAACGATTTAATCCCAATAAACTCGAAGTAAGGACTTTTCGCTCATCAGATTCTAATGTAAAATTTCAGGAAATGCGTACATTTATATACCTTTGCCTACTTTTAAGGAAAGGTGCAAGAGTGGCTTAATTGGCACGCCTGGAAAGCGTGTGTACGAG
>CAYRBD010000004.1:50860-68483 GCA_964422465.1 uncultured Chitinophagaceae bacterium | reverse complement strand
AAAAACGGGCGGCTAAAAAAGGTGCTACTAAGAAACGCGCAACGAAAAAACGCGCTGCTAAAAAGGGTGTTACCAAAAAGCGGGCAACGAAGAAACGCGCTACCAAAAAGCGAGCTTCAAAGAGGCGAGGCCGTCCAAGGAAATCCGCTCCTCAGGAGCCTATAGAACCGCAGGCCCCAATTCCACCGGTAGAACCGGAAGAACCGGCAATCAATAATCCAGAAACCAGCACCGATTCCTGATATTCTCAGAATGAATTGAGGCTTTCTTGTCAAAATGGTTAATAAAAAGTCCTGCAATTGCGGGACTTTTTTTATTATTGCTTAAAACAACTAATGGATAACCAAAGTCTTGCCGGCCAATTTGTATTGCTTTCAAAATTGATGACCCTTCACGAAGAAAATCCCTTTAAAATTCGTTCTTATACCAGGGCTGCTACTCAGATCGAACGTCATCCGCTGCCGGTAATGGAACTCCCGGAGAAGGAGCTGGGCGAAATACCCGGAATAGGGGCTGCCATTAAGAAAAAAATTGAAGTCCTGAAAGAGACAGGCCATTTCCCACTGCTCGAAAAATATCTGGAAAATACCCCGCCCGGCATCGTAGAAATGCTTCATATTAAAGGAATCGGCCCTAAAAAACTGGTGACCATCTGGAAAAACATGGGGATAGAGACCCCCGGAGAGCTGCTGTATGCCTGCCATGAAGACCAACTTACAAGGTACAAAGGCTTTGGGGCCAAAACCCAGGAAAACATTCGCCGTTCAATAGATTATTATCTTCACTCTCAGGGACAATATCTTCTATCCGAGGCATTGTCTTATGTAGAAGAGTTGCAACAAGGCTGGTTTAATACTTTCCCTGAAGCCATTCAATTTCTGCCTACGGGCGCTTTGCGGAGGCAGGAAAATACCCTGTCGGAACTCCGATTTATAACCAATGCAACTCCCGCGCTTTTAAAGCAAAAATGCCCGGAAGGTTTCAAGATCATTGACCCTGAAGCCCGTCCCCTGGTAATGACCAAAGCGCAGCACCCTAAAGTAGTCCTGTATTGTGAAAACAGCCGCTCCCTTGTTTCATTGTTGTTCAAAACGACCGGAACAACAGCTTTTTTAAATTCTTTTTATAAGAAATATCCTGATTCAGATACCCGCCGATTTGACTCGGAAGAAGCCCTTTTTAAAGCCACCGGATGCCCATATATCCCGCCTTATTTGAGAAACTGGCCGGTTGAGCACGTTCCCGATAGGGAAAATGTTATCCAAACAACTGATATTCAAGGTATTATACACGCTCATAGCGACTGGAGCGATGGCCGGAACACCCTGGAAGAAATGGCGCTTGAAGCCCGAAAACGGGGAATGGCGTATCTTGTTATCAGTGATCATTCCCGCTCGGCAGGTTATGCCAATGGGTTAAGTGCAGATCGAATTCTTGAACAACAAAAGGAAATTGATGCTCTAAACCAAAAACTGGCACCTTTCAGGATATTCAAAAGTGTAGAATCAGATATTTTATCCGATGGCGCGCTAGACTATGAGGAAGATATTCTTAAAACTTTTGACCTTGTTATAGCCTCCGTACACAGCAATCTGAAAATGGATAAGGAGAAGGCCATGCAACGCTTACTGAAGGCTATCGAAAACCCCTATACGACCATATTGGGCCATCCCACGGGCAGGCTTCTCCTGAGCAGACCCGGCTATCCTCTGGATCATGAAAAAATTATTGAGGCTTGTGCAAAACATAAAGTGGCTATTGAAATAAATGCCCACCCCCGTCGCCTTGATCTTGACTGGAGCTGGATTCCCCTTGCCCTGAAAAAGGGAGTGTTATTGTCTGTTGATCCGGATGCTCATTCGCTGAAAGGGCTACAGGATGTCCGTTTTGGTGTTTTAAGTGCACAAAAAGGCGGATTACCTGTTTCGAAGAATTTGAGCAGTTTTTCTTTACAGGATATGGAGGCTTTTTTGTTAAAAAGAAAGAAAGATAAAAATTTGACGGTTGAGAATTAATGTTTTATCGTATATTTATACTAAAATATTTCAATCTATGAGAGCAATTGCCATTATCCCCGCCCGTTATGCCGCAACCCGTTTCCCCGGAAAACCAGTCCTTAACATTGGCTCCAAAACCATGGTTCAGCGAGTGCATGAGACCGTTAAAACAGTACCGGACCTCAGTGATGTGATCGTTGCAACCGACGATGATCGTGTTATGGAAAACGTAGCCTCTTTTAACGGAAAAGCTATGAAAACAGCCCTTACCCATGAAAGTGGTACCGAGCGATGTGCGGAAGTACTTGAACATCTTGAATCTCCTCCTGACATTGTATTAAATGTTCAATGTGATGTTCCTTTTATTGACCTCAGCCATATTCAGTTGGTTTTAAACTGCTTTCGAAATAAAGAAACCCAGATAGCCTCCCTGTATATGCCCATCAATGATCTGGCGATATTGAACAACCCCAATGCACCTAAAGTGGTTTTTGACAACAATTCCGATGCCGTTTATTTCTCACGCTCCCCCATTCCATACCTGAGAGATGTGGAAAAAAGCGATTGGATTGCCAGTCACAACTTTTATAAACACATCCCTATTTACGGTTTCCGCAGCGAAATACTGAAGGAAGTGGTAAAGTTACCGGTCGGAAGACTTGAGAAAGCAGAAAACCTGGAACAACTACGCTGGATAGAAAACGGCTATAAAATTCAAATGGTTGAAACAGATATCGAAAACCTGGCCATTGATACCCCGGAAGACCTGTCACGCGTGCTGGCCAACATGAGGGGAGATCGCTATCTGCACAGAAATACGTTTTAAGCTTTTTCTTCTTCATAAACCCTGGAGGGATTCCCGTAAAGATGATCCTGTACCCAGTTGTTCAAAAGAGCTATCCAGGCTGGATCATCATTGAGGCAGGGCGTTGTTTCATAAGTTGTTCCTCCGGAAGCCAGAAAGGTTTCCCTGCCCTCGATGGCAATTTCCTCGAGTGTTTCCAGGCAATCGGTCGTAAAAGCCGGGCAGGTTACTACTATATTTTTAAAACCCTGACCGGGCAGAATTTTCAGGGTTTCAGATGTATAAGGTTGTAGCCACTCCGTACGTCCCAGGCGGGATTGAAAAGAAATTCCATATTGGCCTTTTCCCAATCCCAGTACTTTGGCCGTAAGATGAGCAGAGCGGGTAACCTGATGGCGATAGCAGTAGGCATGGGCAGGAGAATCAATGGTACAGCAATCGGGACCTTGCAGACAATGGCGGCCTGTGATATCTCCTTTTTTAATATGACGGACCGGAACGCCATGAAAGCTAAATAAAAGATAATCTGTTGTTGGTTTTATATAGGGTCGGATGAGATTCGCAAGTACTTTTATGTATTCCTCTTTCTGATAAAAAGGCTGTAAGATCGTCAATTTAAAGGGGTAGGAATGCTTTTTATACGCTTTAACTGCATAATCCAGCGCGGTTTCATAAGAGGCCATGGCATAATGTGGATACATGGGAATGATGAATATTTCTTGCAGCCCCGGATTACGATCCAGCATCTTTTTAAAAGCCGTTTCGGGAGTCGGATTCCCATAACGCATGGTCAACTCAACGGGTAAACCGCTGCATTCTTCTAAGGCTACTCGCACCCTTTCGCTAATAACTCGCAAAGGCGAGCCCTCTGGCCACCATATAGATTTATAAGCTTCGGCGCTTTTAGGCGAACGGCGGGGAGTGATGATCTTTTTAACCAACAGCCAGCGATACAAATAAGGGTAATCCATTACCTTTTTATCCATTAAAAATTCATCCAGATATTTCTTTATGTCGGATACTTTAGTTGAATCAGGAGTCCCGAGGTTCATGATGATGATCCCCAGATGTTTGTTTGATAATTCCATTGAGTGAATTTTATTTGCAGGGGCAAAAACGCCTTTTGAAAGACAAACATGGCGTTTATCTTCAGAAAAAAGAACCGCCTCCCTCATCTTTTACAGAGATATGACAGGCTGGCTACCCATAGCATTCTTTTCTTCTTTTGTGAATGCTATCTTTGCCATTAGAGATTTAGTACGTAAATTAAGAATGCAAATACAAAAAATTTCCGGGTCTTTATCTGATTTCTACTTAATCGGGATTAGTTATGAAAAAACAAATACGACTACCCGAAGTCTGTTTGCAGTTGATGATGAAGTCTATGAACGGATAGCAGAGCAGGTATCTAACAGCACCCTCTCCGAGCTTTATGTTCTCTCTACCTGTAACCGCACCGAAGTATATGGCTTCGCAGGCGATGCTGAACAACTAATACATCTTTTATGTAAAGAAACCCTTGGAACGGCTGAGCAGTTTATTGAAACCGCTTATATATTAAGAGGGGAGGCAGCAGTCCGGCATTTATATGAAGTGGGTTGTGGACTGGATTCACAAATACTTGGAGATTTTGAAATTATTTCTCAGGTAAAAAAGGCTGCTCAAAAGGCAAGAAAAGCCAAACTGTTAGGCGCTTTCACTGAACGGCTGCTCAGCAGCGTCTTGCAGGCTTCAAAAAAAGTAAAAAATGAAACCGGTCTGAGCGCCGGTACCGTGTCCGTATCTTATGCGGTAGTGCAGTATTTGAAACAGATACCGGATATTAAAGTGAAACGTATTTTACTTTTGGGAGTGGGGAAAATTGGCCGCAATGCCTGCAAGAATCTTATAAACTACCTGGGTACCAGACAAATTACTTTGGTTAATCGTACCGAAGAAACGGCAAAAGCCTATGCGCTGCAACATGGTCTGGCCTATGCCCCTTATGAATCCCTCGCAGATCAATTAAAATATTCAGACATTGTGTTGGTAGCCACAAACGCTTCTACCCCTACGATCCATAAAGAAGATATTTGTGAACAAAACAAAGTGATTGTGGATTTATCCATTCCAAATAATGTAAGTGAAGAAGTAAAGAGCCTCCCCAACCTGAAGGTCGTAGATATAGATGAGTTGTCCCATGTGCAGGATGCTACACTGGAGGTTCGTAAAAAAGAAATCCCCGGAGCCCGAGCCATTATTGAGGAAAAAATAGAAGATTTCCTACACTGGCACCAGAAAAGAAAACAGGCGTTTATTCTAAAAGGCATGAAGGAAAAAATGGAAGAAATTCATCAAAAAGAGATAAAAAATTTTCGGAAAACAACACAGGCGAATCCGGAAGAATTGGAAACCTTATCCGCTCATCTGGTGCAAAGGATGGTCAATGTTTTTGGAGGGAAGTTAAAAAGCGCGAACGGGAAAGCCGATCACTATTGCCAGATATTGAGCGAATTTTTTGAAATACCTGATGAGAAATAACAGGGAATGAAGAAGGAGATCAGGATAGGAACCAGGAGCAGCCGGCTGGCTGTCTGGCAGGCTACACAAGTAGCGCATACACTTCAGCAAAACGGTTATCAAACATCAATCGTCCCCATAAAAAGTGAGGGAGATTTGGATTTACAAACCCCCTTGTATGAGATGAATGTAGAAGGGATATTCACACGCTATCTGGATGCTGCCGTGTTAACTAAAAAAGTAGATATTGCAGTGCACTCCATGAAAGATGTACCTACTACGCTGGCCAGAGGTCTTACTCAGGCGGCTGTATTGAAACGTGGGCCGGTAAGGGATTTGTTGCTCTATAAGCAATCTGCAACCTTCCTAAATAACCCTTTTGTGCGTTGCGTCATTGCTACCGGAAGCGTACGCCGCAAAGCACAATGGCTGCATCGCTATTCGAATAGCGTTATTACAGGTTTGAGGGGAAATGTAAATACACGGTTGCGCAAACTACAGGAGAATGACTGGGATGGCGCCTTGTTTGCAGAAGCGGGTCTGACCCGTATCGGTCTTCTGCCGGAACGGTTCATTCCACTGGACTGGATGTTATCCGCGCCGGCCCAGGGCGCTATTTTGGTGGTTTGCAATAAAGAAGACCGCGAATCTTTGGAAGCCTGTACGCCAATGAATGATGAAAATACGGCTTTATGCGTTCGCATAGAGCGCGACTTTTTACGAACACTCATGGGAGGATGTGCTACGCCCATCAGCGCCCTTGCCCGTATAGAAGGAAACAATATCCTATTTGAGGGAAATGTATTAACCCCTGATGGAAAGGAGAAAGCTTCTATTACTAAAAAATTAATTCTGAAGAATGCTGCCAATTTAGGAATAAAAGCAGGGAGAGAAATATTAAGTAAAGGCGGAAGAAGAATAATTGATCAATTAACGGAAGGGGGTTAAAGAATGGTAGAAGTATTTTGTACACGAGAACTGGAAAAGCCCTATCATCAAATGGCCTTGCAGGAAGGGATAAAGATTAAAGATCAAAATTTTATTCATCCTGTTCCTGTTATTGATGAAGAGTTGCAAGCCTCCGTCCTTTCTCAACTAAATAATCCGGATTGCCAACTTCTTTTTACAAGCAAAAATGCAGTCCGGCTTGCCTTTAAAAACTACCTGGGGTCCCTTCCTGAAGATGCAATTAATAAATGGACGTTTTATTGTATTGCCGGCGCTACGCGTGACGCTCTATTGGAGTATATCCCTCCCGAAAGGATTATGGGTGCCGCAGATTATGCTGAAGAACTAATCCCCTATATAGCCAAACGAAAGTCTGGTTCTGCTCTTCATTTTTTTTGTGGAGATAAACGCAGAAACCTGCTTCCCGATTTTATGAACGATTCTCAAATCCCTTATAAAGAATGGGCTATTTACAAAACAGTTGCAAGCCCGCAACAAATAACGGATACTTACCGGGCTTATCTTTTTTACAGTCCCAGCGCGGTGGAAAGTTTCTTTTCGATCAATACCCTTAAGCCGGCTAAGCCCTGTTTTGCTATTGGAAAGACAACGGCCGAAGCGTTAAAGAGCAAAATAACAAATCCTGTATTTATTAGCAAAAGAACGAATACCCTGCAATTGCTCCAACTCCTTTTTAATTATTTTAAAACATCACATGTACCTGCTGAAAAATGATCTATTACTCCGGGCGTTGAAAGGCCAAAAAAACAGCCGCCCCCCCGTATGGATGATGCGGCAGGCCGGACGTTATCTTCCGGAATACAGAAGACTACGGGAAAAATATTCTTTCCTTGAGCGGATACAAACCCCGGAACTGGCCTGTGAAATCACCTTGCAACCGGTAGATATTATTGGCGTAGATGCAGCCATTTTATTTTCCGATATCCTTGTGATTCCAATGGCTATGGGGATGGAAGTACAACTTGTACCGGATAAGGGGCCCGTTTTGTCGGTGCCGGTCAGGGGAGAAAAAGATTTGCAACGGATAGGTGTCCCTGACATTCAGGACCGGTTACATTATGTTTTCGAGGCGATCCATCTTGTGAAGCAAGAATTACAGGGCCGGGTGCCCTTAATTGGTTTTGCCGGCGCCCCCTGGACGATATTATGCTACATGATTGAAGGCTGTGGTTCCAAAAATTTTTCAGCGGCCAAAGCCTTTTGCTACCGGCAGCCAGAACTGGCCCACCACCTTTTGGAGATGATAACCCAAAGTACCATTGTGTATCTCAAAGCTCAAATTAGCGCCGGTGTCAATGTAATCCAATTGTTCGACAGTTGGGCAGGCCTGCTGGGGAAACAGGATTTTGAAATCTTTGCGCTGCCATATCTGAAACAAATAGTGGGAACCCTGAATAAAGAAACGCCGGTTATTATTTTTGCGAAAGGAGCCTGGCACAGTCTAAAAGAGATTGCTCAAACTGGCGTACAGGGCATAAGTATTGATTGGAATATTCCTGCCGGACAGGCCAGGAAGTTTGCCGGCGGAGAAGTCACGCTTCAGGGAAACCTGGACCCGGCCAAATTGTTTGCTCCTATTCCTCAATTAAAAAAAGAAGTACAAAAAATGTTAACGGCCTTTGGAAAGGACAAATACATTGCCAACCTTGGACATGGTATATTACCAAATGTACCGGTAGATCATGCAAAGGCTTTTATAGAAGAGGTAAAGAACTATGAATGGTAACAAATTTCGCAAGCGTTGGATAAATTACATCCTGGACTTACAGGACCATATTTGTACTGCACTGGAACAGGTAAATGACGGAACTAAGTTTTTAGTAGAAGAATGGCAACGGACGCCGGGAGGAAATGAAGGCGGAGGAAACACCCGTGTGATGATCAATGGCCCTACCTTTGAAAAAGGAGGAGTAAACACTTCGGTTGTTCACGGAAAGGTAACAGATGAAATGAGAAAGCAATTAGGAATGCAAAGTGAAAACTGGTTTGCCTGTGGACTGAGCCTGGTTATTCATCCCCTTAATCCCTTTGTTCCTGCCGTACATGCCAACTGGCGTTATCTTGAACTTAGTAATAAAGAAGGCACTCTTACCGATCAATGGTTTGGCGGAGGGGCGGATCTTACTCCTTATTATTTGTTTGAAGAGGATGCGCGGCATTTTCATCAGACCCTAAGAAAAGCCATAACTCCGTTTGGGAAAGATTTATATCCTAAATACAAGAAACAATGCGATCTTTATTTCAACAATACCCATCGGGGCTTTGAAGCGCGTGGCATTGGAGGCGTATTTTATGACTACCTGCGGCCCTCGCCTGATATGGATTTAGAAAAATTATTTGCCTTTCAACAGGCCAACGGCAATTGTTTCATTGAAGCCTATCTCCCCCTTGTAGAAAAAAGAAAGAATAGAAAATGGAAAAAAGAAAATAAACACTGGCAGGAAATCCGAAGAGGTCGTTATGTAGAATTTAACCTGATCCATGACCGGGGAACGCTCTTTGGCCTGAAAACCAAGGGCCGTACAGAAAGTATTTTGATGAGCCTGCCGCCAACTGTAAGATTTGAGTACAACTATCAACCGGAAAAAGGAAGCGAAGAAGAAAAATTATTGAAGGTTTGTCAACAACCGATTGATTGGATTTAGCCCCATCCCCCAAACCATACAACCATTTAACCACACAACCCTATAACCACACCATGTTTTTACAACACCGCAATCGCATCTTAAGAAAAACGCAGTCCATCAGAGCCCTAGTGGCAGAAACCCTATTGACGCCCAACGACCTTATTTTACCCCTTTTTATAACCGAAGGAGAGGGTCGGGTTGAAGAAATCCCCTCCATGCCAGGTTGTTTCCGGCGTTCTTTAGGGGAGACCATAAAGGAAGTAAAAGAACTTTGGAGCCTTGGAATAAAAGGAGTAAACACGTATGTTAAAATTAATCCCGCTTTAAAAGACAACATTGGAAAAGAAGCATGGAATCCAAACGGACTTATGCAGCGGGCTGTCACAGCCATTAAAGAGGCCGTGCCCGAAATGGTGGTCATGACGGATGTAGCTTTGGATCCCTATTCAGAATATGGGCATGATGGCATTGTGGATTCAGCATCCGGAACTATTTTAAATGACGCAACCGTGGAAGCATTAGTTAAAATGGGGCTCTCCCACGCCAAAGCAGGGGCCGACTTTTTGGCGCCCAGTGATATGATGGATGGCCGGGTAAAGAGTCTGCGGGAGGCGCTGGAACAGGAAGGTTATACGGATGTCGGTATTTTAAGTTATGCGGCGAAGTATGCCAGTTGCTTTTATGGGCCTTTTCGGGACGCCCTGAACAGCGCCCCCGGATTTGGGGATAAAAAGACCTACCAGATGAACCCCGCCAATCGTCTTGAAGCGATAAACGAGGTAAAAAAAGACCTTACCGAGGGAGCCGATATTGTCATGATCAAGCCGGCAATGGCTTATCTGGACATTATCCGGGAGGTAAAAAATATGGTAACTATTCCCGTCAGCGCCTACCAGGTAAGCGGGGAATATGCCATGATCAGGGCCGCAGCAGAGAAGGGCTGGATAGATGGAGAGCTGGCTATGTTGGAAAGCCTAACCGCAATCAAACGGGCCGGGGCAGACCTCATATTTACTTATTTTGCAAAAGAAGTTGCCCGTTCTTTAAACGATGGGAAATCTTTGTACTTTTGAATTGTACATCCTGATGAATACAAAATAATTTTATGACCTTATCCAACAGCCAAAAACTTTTTGAAAAATCCAAAGCCGTAATCCCTGGAGGGGTAAACTCGCCGGTCCGGGCATACCAATCGGTTGGAGGCGTTCCACCGTTTATTACCAGGGCAAAGGGCGCTTATCTTTTCGATGCAGATGAAAACCGATTTATAGAATATGTCAATTCCTGGGGGCCTCTGATCCTTGGCCACGCTTATGAGCCTGTTATTGAGGCCATTAAGCAAGCTGCCGAAAAAGGAACTTCCTTTGGAGCGCCTACCGAACAGGAACTAAAAATGGCAGAGTTAATCCAAAAAATGGTTCCCAATGTAGAAATGATCCGGATGGTCAATTCGGGTACTGAAGCCTGCATGAGCGCCATCAGACTGGCCAGGGGATATACCGGCAGAAATAAGTTTATTAAGTTTGAAGGCTGCTATCACGGCCATGCAGACCCTTTTCTGGTAAGCGCAGGCAGCGGGGTAGCCACGCTGGGAATCCAGGAAGTGCCGGGCGTACCGGCAACTGTTGCTGAAGATACACTTACTGCGCCTTATAACAACCTTACCAAAGTAGAGGAACTGGTAGAATCGCATCCCGATGAAATCGCGGCAATTATCGTAGAGCCTGTAGCCGGAAACATGGGGTGCGTACTGCCGAAGGAGGGGTTTCTGGAAGGGTTAAGAAAAATCTGTGATGAGAAAGGGATACTCCTGATCTTTGATGAAGTGATGACCGGTTTTCGACTGGCTCCCGGGGGAGCTCAGGCCTATTTAGACGTACGGGCCGACCTGGTTACCTTCGGAAAAATTATTGGGGGCGGCCTGCCGGTAGGCGCTTTTGCAGGGCCAAAACAAATTATGGAACAAATTGCCCCGGTAGGGAAAGTTTATCAGGCAGGCACATTAAGCGGCAACCCCCTGGCAATGGCTGCAGGATATACCACCCTGAGCATCCTGTCCGCTCACCCTGAAATCTATAAAGAACTGGAAGATAAAACAGTTTATCTGACCAAAGGCCTGAAAGAAGCTATTGGCGGACAAGGCATACTGAACCAGATCAACCATTGCCGGTCCATGATGAGCATCTTCTTTACAGAATACCCCATCACGGATTTTGCAGCTGCTTCCGGTGCCAATAATGAACTATTCAAGTCTTTTTTTCATGGGATGCTGGGAGCCGGAATTTATTTACCTCCCTCTCCTTTTGAAACTTGGTTTCTCTCCAATGCCTTAACCTATGAAGACCTTGATAAAACCATTGAAACAGCAAAAAAAGTGGCAGCCGCCATTCAAGAATCATAAGGTACCCGATAAAGCCTATTTTTATAAGATGGAGTCCAGACAACCTTTTTCCTTAAAAAAACGATTGCAGAGCTTTGGCTATGCCTGTAAAGGGTTAATGCAGTTTTTTAAGACGGAGCACAATCTCTGGATTCATTGTGCAGCAGCCCTTTTAGCGGTAATTTTAGGCTTCTTCCTAAATATTTCGAGAACGCAATGGACGGCAATACTTCTGGTGATAGGCATGGTCATCAGTGCGGAAGCTTTTAATACCTGCATTGAGAAGATGATGGATTACCTGGCTCCGGAGCAGCACGAAAAAGTAAGATATATTAAAGATTTGGCGGCCGGTGCCGTGTTGATTACGGCCATCGTGGCAGCCCTTGTCGGTCTTATTATATTTTTGCCGGGAATCATTGCGTTATTTTAATGTTCCCGGAACCGGCATCAATAATCACCCAATGTTTCCGGTAGTTGAGCCATCGCGCTATCAAATTGTTCTTTGTTGGGAGCCACGCCATGCCATTTGTAATTTCCCTCCATATAGTCCACCCCCTTGCCCATGGCGGTATGCATGATAATAGCGACAGGCTGTCCTTTACCAGTCAGGGATTTTGCTTCTTCTAATTTAGCAATAATTTTCTCAATGTTATTCCCTTCCGGCAATTGAAGCACTCTCCATCCAAAGGCTTCAAACTTTTTGCCCACATCTCCGAGCCCGGCGACTTCCGTTGTGGTGCCGTCAATCTGCGCATCATTCCGGTCAATGGTAGAGATGAGATTGTCCACTTTATGGTGAGCGGCAAAGGTAACGGCCTCCCAGATCTGTCCTTCTTCTAGTTCCCCATCACCATGAAGGGAATATACCAGATGATCATCCTTGTTCAGTTTTTTGGTTAACGCGGCGCCTATGGCTACGCTCATACCCTGTCCCAGAGAACCGGTGGCAATGCGAATGCCCGGCAGATGCTCAGCAGTGGCGGGATGCCCCTGTAGCCGGGAATCAATCTGACGAAAAGTTGTCAATTCCTGGATAGGAAAGTATCCGCTGCGGGCCAGTGTGCTGTAATAAACCGGGGAAATGTGGCCATTGGAAAGTACAAAAACATCCTCATCTTTGGCATCCATATCAAAGTTCTTATTGTGTTTCATAACCTTGAAATACAGGGCCGTGAAGTAGTCTGCACACCCCAAAGAACCGCCCGGGTGGCCGGATTGCACTTCATATACCATTCTTACACTGTCTCTCCTGATTTGCGTTGCAATATCTTGTAATGATTCCATAAATCTCAAATTTGGGCCAAACCTACGGCAAAAAATCGAAAATTTCGAGTAAATAATATTTCCCGCTTCGCGTACACTTTCATAGCTTTGCAACACCTTTTTCAAATATTTAAGCCATGCAGGACGACATCTCAAACATTTTGAAGGCCGCCAGGGCCGGGATGGAAAAAACAATTGAACATTTCCAGTCAGGATTGACCAAGATAAGAGCCGGAAAGGTTTCGCCAGACCTTCTTGACGGTATCTTGGTGAATTATTATGGGAACCCCACCCCCATCCAACAAGTGGCCAATGTCAACGTAGTGGACGCCCGCACGTTATCTGTCCAACCGTGGGAAAAAAACATGCTGCAAGAGGTGGAAAAGGCCATTCTCGCTGCAAATATTGGTATTACCCCTCAAAATGACGGACATCAGATTCGCCTTTTCATGCCTCCTATGACCGAAGAGCATCGTAAGGATTTGGTTAAAAAGGCAAACGCAGAAGCCGAACAAGCAAAAGTATCTATCAGAAACGAAAGACGCGATGCCATGGATAAGGTCAAAAAATTGCAAAAGGAAGACAACCTGAGTGAAGATGAAGCCAAAGGGGCAGAAGGGGATATTCAAAATGTGACGGATTCCTTTGTAGCAAAAATAGATCAGTTTATGGCTGCCAAAGAAAAGCAGATTTTGACCGTATAAATTTTTGTGAAGCATGATAAAACCCTCTGTTCCTAAGGGAACACGTGATTTTGGACCAGATGTTGTCAGAAGAAGAAATTATATTTTAAATACGGTTCGGGGTGTTTTTGAGAAATACGGATTTCAGCCTCTGGAAACCCCTGCCATGGAAAAACTTTCTACCCTCACCGGAAAGTATGGGGAAGAGGGAGATAAACTCATGTTCCGGATTTTGAACAATGGAGACATTTATAACAAGGCTACGAAGGCAACGGATACGAAAACACTCGCTGCCCGGATAAGTGAAAAAGCCCTGCGCTATGACCTCACTATCCCTTTTGCACGATATGTAGTCATGCATCGAAACGAAATTGCTTTTCCCTTCAGAAGATATCAGATCCAGCCCGTATGGCGTGCGGACCGCCCTCAAAAAGGCCGGTACCGGGAATTTTTTCAATGTGATGCCGATATAGTAGGCAGCGATTCCCTGATCAATGAGCAGGAACTGCTGGCCATTTATGATACCGTGTTTTCCCTACTGAAAGTTGAAAATATTACCCTGCACGTCAACAACCGGAAGCTGTTGACCGGTCTTGCAGAAATGATTGGCCGGGTAGATGAACTTACCGATATCACTATCGCTATAGACAAACTGGACAAAATTGGACTGGAGGGCGTAAAAAAAGAATTAGCACAACGCGGATTACCAGAGGCCGGGATCGCGGCTATCGAAAAATACCTGAATATTTCAGGAACCAATACTGAGAAACTGCAACAGCTTCAGGAATTATTAAAAGAGACGGAAATAGCCCAAACAGGGATTGCAGAATTGAAAACCGTTTTACAGGAAAATCCTCACTCTTTCAGGATAAAACCTGTATTGAGCCCTGCTCTGGCCCGCGGGCTCAATTATTACACGGGCACCATCCTCGAAGTAAAAGCGCCGGAATCCGTGAAAATAGGAAGTATTGGCGGTGGTGGACGTTATGATAACCTGACCGGTTTGTTCGGAATGCCGGGTATCTCGGGAGTGGGTATCTCTTTTGGAGTCGATCGCATCTATGATGTGCTGGAACAATTGAATCTGTTTCCGAAAATGATCACCGCCTCCACAAAGGTACTGTTCCTCCAGCTGGAGGCTACAGCCTTACCACTGACCTTCCGGCTGATGGCAAGATTAAGGGAAAAGGGTGTTGCCACAGAGATTTACCCCGATCCTGTAAAATTTGACAAGCAGATAAAGTATGCCAATAAGAGGAATATTCCTTTTATCGTAATCATTGGAGAAACTGAACTGAACTCTGATACAGTTAGTATAAAAAATATGGAAAGCGGAAAACAGGAACAAATTCCCGTGGATCAATTTTTGGAATTTATAACAACGCTTTAAGGTTTAGGTATATTGGCTTAGCGGCAATCGGTTGGTCAGAGATCGCGCCAGAGTCATTTCATCGGCATATTCCAATTCCCCGCCAAAGGCTATGCCACGGGCGATAGTCGTGATTTTTACCGGAAAGTCTTTTATCTTTTTTGATAAATAAAAAATAGTGGTATCTCCTTCAATAGTGGGGCTGATGGCCATGATGATTTCAGAAACTGTCCCCGACCGTACCCGCTCCACCAGGGTGTCAATGTTTAGCTCTTCCGGCCCCACGCCATCCAGGGGAGAAATAACGCCCCCCAAAACATGATAAACCCCATTGTACTGCTGGGTATTTTCAATAGCCATCACATCGCGGATGCTTTCTACCACACAGATGGTTTCCTGTTTCCGCGCTGTATTCTTACAGATGCTGCATATCTCTCCATCGGATACATTACCACAACGCACACAAAAACGGATTTCTTTCCGCATCTTAAAAAGGGTCTCACTAAACCGCTGAACTGAACTTTCTTCCTGCCGCAGCAGGTGAAGCACCAGGCGGAGGGCTGTCTTTTTTCCGATACCCGGCAGAGTAGCCAATTCATTTACAGCGTCCTCAATGAGAACAGAAGAAAATACCATATTACAAAGGTAGGGTGAATTATTGCAATTTCTTTCTTACTTTTGTGCTATTACTACTGAAAAAATATTTTACCATGTATCCAAATGGCATGACACACGGACAGGTTACTCAGATTTGGCCAAATTTATTTTTGGCTTTAGGCATCATAGGACTGTTGATATTGATAACGTTTCTGCTGTCTAAATATGTCTTTTTCAAAAATATTACTGAACAGCACGAATTTCAATAAAGAGAACGCTATTCTTTTAGCAGTGTTCTGGCAATGACCATCTTCTGTATTTCGGAAGTTCCTTCTCCTATCGTACAGAGTTTGGCATCACGATAGTATTTTTCTACCGGAAAATCTTTGGTATAGCCATAGCCACCATAAATTTGGACGGCATCCGTGGCTACTTTTACCGACACTTCAGAGGCATAATATTTTGCCATTGCAGATTCTTTAGTCACCGTTTTTCCTTCTTCTTTTAAAACTGCTGCCTTAAAAATCAACTGCTCTGCTGCTTCGATCTCCGTAGCCATGTCTGCCAGTTTAAAAGCAATCCCCTGAAAATGGGCAATGGGCTTTCCGAACTGTTCTCTTTCTTTTGCATATTTCAGCGAAGCTTTATAAGCGCCTTTAGCAATCCCCAACCCCAATGAGGCAATGGATATTCTTCCACCATCCAGCACTTTCAACGCCTGCACAAAACCCTCTCCTTCTTTACCAATGAGATTTTCTTCGGGCAGGATGCAATTGTCAAATATCATCTCTGCCGTTTCACTGGCACGCATGCCCAGTTTGTTTTCTTTTTTGCCGCCCCTGAACCCCGGCGTTCCTCTTTCCACAATGAAGGCGCTCATGCCGTGGCTGTCTCCGGGTTTTCCTGTACGGGCTATAACCACGGCTATATCTCCCGATATGCCGTGAGTGATCCAGCATTTGGTGCCATTTAATACCCAGTTATTTCCTTTCCTGACGGCGGTGCACTTCATGTTACCTGCGTCCGACCCCGTCCCCGGCTCGGTTAATCCCCAGGCCCCGATCCATTCTGCGGAGGCCAGTTTGGGTAGACATTTTTTCTTTTGTTCTTCATTTCCAAATTGCAGGATATGCCCCATGCAGAGCGAGTTGTGCGCAGCCACGCTCAATCCGATGGCACCACAGAAGGAAGATATTTCACTGACTACCGTTACATAGTCCGGATAACTCATACCCGCCCCGCCATAGGCTTCTGGCACCAGAACTCCCATGAGCCCGAGCTGTCCCAATTCTTTAAAAACAGCAATGGGGAAAATCTGTTTTTCGTCCCATTCCATGAGATTCGGGGCCAGTTTTTGTTTCCCAAAATCCTGAATCATTTGGGTTATTTGTTGTTGTGTTTCGTCTATTTGAAAGTTCATTTTTGCTATTTAACAATAAGATAAGGCGCAAGTTTACGGTAAATTTCATCATCCACCAATTGGAGGTTCTTTAATTGGGGCAGAGAGTCAAAAGGACCGTGCATTTCCCTGAAAGCCTTTATAGCCGCCGCCAGGCGAAAACTGATGTATGGATGTGATTTTAATTTATCTACCGAAGCCCGGTTGATATTGAGTTTTCTTAAAGAAACGGTCGAAAGATTTAATTGTTTTCTGATGGACCTGAAAGTGCTGTCCGGCAGGCCGTAAACCTCCCTGATCTGTTCTATTGTATAAAAACCGCCCAGGGCCTTTCTAAATTTAATGATGCGTGCAGAAAGCACCGGACCTATCCCATAAAGTTCCCTCCACCTGGCGCTGTCTGCTTTATTAATGTCTATTTGCAGGGGCTCTTTGGCCGGTTCCGAAGCCGGGACATTGAGAATAGAAGTTCCCGCAGAAGAGGGACTTTCTGCAGCAGCAACGGGCGTAGGCTTTTCAGGAGGTCTGATCCGGATATAGGGCGCCAGTCTCTTATATTCCTTTTTTGATAATCCGTAGATTTTTTTCAAATCTTCTTTCTTGTAAAATCGGCCACCAGCCTCCAGGTAATGCTGAATGGTGGTGGCAGTACGGGAGGCTATTCCCAATTTTTTCCAATCTTCCGGAGACAGGGTATTCGGGTCAAAATAGAACAGCTGTATCGGTTCCTGAAGGGCGGAATCCGCTTCCGTTGACAGGGCTTTCTGACGGGCCAGGAAATCGGTTACTGCGCTATCAAAATCTGTAGAATCCTTTTCTTCACTTGTTGTAAAAAAAGGGAAAAGAAGAGGAACGGTTTTGCACAAGAGGAAGAGCCCGCCCAATATAAAAAGCCCCTTTCGCTGGTTGCGTGTAAATGAAAGATAATCCCGTACAAATTTTTTCCACATTGTGAGAATTTGGGATTTTTAGGTGATAACATGCAATAGATGATGCAATATAAGGAATTTTTTCCTATTTCACTCCCTATTCTGC
>CAYRBD010000004.1:31638-50760 GCA_964422465.1 uncultured Chitinophagaceae bacterium | reverse complement strand
ATGCAATAGATGATGCAATATAAGGAATTTTTTCCTATTTCACTCCCTATTCTGCGTATCAATAACAATCGTTACCGGGCCCTCATTCAACAGGCTTACCTTCATATCTGCGCCAAATATTCCGGTTTGAATTTCTTTTCCGAGATCTGTCGTTAATTGGGTAATCATTTTTTCATACATCGGAATGGCTACTTCCGGCTTAGACGCACGAATATAGGAAGGACGATTCCCCTTTTTTGTAGAAGCATGTAAAGTAAATTGACTGACGAGTAACAACTCTCCACCGGTGTCCAACAACGATCGGTTCATTATTCCACTTTCGTCATCAAAGATGCGAAGGTTCACGATTTTCCGGCTCAGCCATTTGAGGTCTTCTACCCCATCCCGGTCTTCAATTCCTAAAAATACCAACAGCCCTTTTTCTATTTCTGCTTTTGCTTTTCCTTCGATTTTTACTGAAGCATAATTTACTCTTTGAATGACTGCCCTCATGTTTGTTTTTAAAGATTTAGTTATCCACCCAAGTTGTCTTTTCTTCCAGTGAAATAGTTCGTTTTCCTTCCTTTGTTCTCTGATTTGTATAGCCAAGATACACCATTCCCATAATAATATTCTCCTCCTTCAATTTCAGAAATTCTTTTAGCGCGGGATGGTGACTCATGCCTCCCGTACTCCAGAAGGAAGCAATATTCAAAGCAGTTGCTCCCAGCAAAATATTTTGAACAGCAGCAGAGACAGCGGCTATTTCTTCCAGCACAGGGATACGCGTATTTTCTGTTCTCTTCATCACCACGATGATAAGATGGGATGCCCGTTGTGCAGACTGGATCAGTTTCTCCTGTTTTGCCTTTTTTCGTTTCGGCTCCGGGGTATGGGCCCAGTAAAGACCAGCATGTGCTTTACCAAAACTTTCGAGCGCCTTCCCGGTATAGACTATGAAACGCCAGGGTTCTGTCTTGCCATGATTGGGCGCCCAGTCTGCCAATTGTAGGAGTTTTTTCACCTGCTCGTGGGGTATTTCTTCTCCATTCATGGCTTTTGCCTTTACCGTCCGCCTGGAACGAATGAGCTTTTCTAAATTTTCAAACGTATTCATATCGATCTTCCTGAAGTACAAAGGTAAACGAAAATAACGGCCCTGTTTAGAAAATACTCTTACCTAATCAGCAGAACCGTCCCTTTTTTTATGATGGAATGCCCTCTAAAATCTTTGGCTTTAATCATCCACACGTAAGCGCCTGCATTGGCCGGACGCCCCTTAAAAGTGCCGTCCCAGCCTTTCATATAGGCATTCGTTTTATAAACCAGTTCTCCCCACCGGTCATAAACTCTGAAGTATTCTATTTGCACGACCCCCACCGGGATAGGCCGGAAAATATCATTTTGACCATCCCCATTTGGCGTAAATGCAGTGGGTACATATATCTCCGGGCCTTTTATATACCGTATGGAAATAGAGTCATAACCAGTACACCCCTCGGGTTCAGTCATAGCCGTAAGCTTGTAAACTATATCTTTAGTACTATTTACTACGGGATCAGGTATATCGGGATCACTCAGCCCTTCGGAGGGCGTCCATTTATAACGATCTCCTCCACTCGCGTGCAGTTGAAAAACCTGCCCTGTGGTAATGATGGTGTCATTACCCGCAAATGCAGGAACCGGAGGGACAACGCTTAATTTCATAGCCGTATCTACCGGTTTCGGACAGCCCAGGGTGTCTGTAACCGTAAGCGTATAGGTAGTGGTGGATTGAGGAGCAGCAAATACAGCACTTCCGGAAGTATTGCTGAGTCCTTCGGGAGGTGTCCATCTGTAAAAAGCCCCTCCGTTCGCGACCAGTAAAATGGTATCGCCATAACAAATAGCCGTATCTCCCGGATGAATGATGGGCTGAGGGTAAGGAACAGTCTTTGCAACCATTTCATCTTCTGCACTACAGCTCCCTAATGTTGCCAACACTCTGTAGGTTTGATCTTGTGAAGCAAGAGGAGCCGCATCCCGACCGCTAGCTACCGTATCATTATAGGCGTTGAACCAGGCAAAAGCATAATTTTCGTCACTGATGGCATGCAGCAAGACAGGATCCCCTTTACAAACTGTGGTATCCTCCCCTGCATTTACCAGTAATTTCGTCTTTATCCGGAGATGGACCGAATCGGTTTTCACACATCCCTGATCATCCGTAAATACCACTTTATAGGTTGTATCGCGGAGGGGTCTTACAATGGGATCAGGAATGCTCTGGTCGTTTATCCGATAATCCGGCCCCCATTTAAAGTCTCCTGTCAAGCTGCTTTCTGCCTTGAGATGAAAAGGATCTTTATAACAGAAGATGGTATCTGCTGTTACTGTTAACGGCGGTTTATCATAAAAACGAAAGGATTGTGTATCCGTCTGCACACAACCGGAATCTGTGATAATTTTTAAGGTGACAGGAAAAGTTCCTTCTGCAGTGTATTGGTAGGAGGGGTTTTTCTCATCAGAAGTATCTGAATTCAGTGAAGGGTCTCCAAAATCCCAGTAACGGGAAACGATATTTCCGTAAGGGGTGTTGCTTTGGTCGGTAAATTGTACCGGGAACTGAATACAGCTACCTTCTTTTTTAAACGAACTTTCCAGCCCGGGGAAAACTTTTACGATGGATTGCATGCTGTCGCCACAAGGAGAGGAAGGATCTACTTTTATCCATACGTGATAGGTTCCCGGCTTTTGAAAAGTATGGGTGGGCTCATTTTCGGTAGAGGTGGTGCCATCTCCAAAATCCCAAAAATAGGGCTTGCCCGGGGTGCTGTTGTTGGTAAAATGGAAAGTATTGCTTTTACATTCGTTGTATAACGGTGGAATATCGGCTAAAGCCAGCCTGTGACAATCATGAATATCAAACTGGAAATCTCTGTAATTCGTAGCAATCAATTTACCCTCTCTGTAAGAACGAATCTTGATGGTTATATCATAAACACCGGGTGTCAAATTGGTCCGGCCACGGATATTTCCGGTGAGAGAATCTATTGTAACGCCTTCCCCTAAAGGAGTGTAGCCGGTAAATCCATTTTTATACGTGAAGTGTGGAAAAGGCGGAGGAGAAGTAGGAACAGGAGCAAGCCGGATCGCATCCCCTCCTACATAACCCGGGGCAAAAGAGTACCTCAATTCATCTCCATCCGGATCAGTCGCGCTAAAAGTATAATTCACATTTCCTTTACTGCATAATAAAATGGCTTCTTCTTTTTCATGCCGGGGGCCACTGTCGCCAGGAATTCCACTTTCACTTCCGGGTATTTTGGTAAAATAAGTGGCGCCCACAAAACCGGTAGTGTTGGCATTCATCAAAAGGTCATTTCTGCAGCATCTCTGGTAAGCGATGGTATAGCCTTGTTTGTTTACAGGAAGAGACAGGGTCGCCCGGTAATACCCTACCTGATAACATATTTCCGGGGAATTTATAATACAGGGATTATCGCGCTGTTTTCTGATTTCATGGGGGCCGTCTAAAGGAATATTGAGTACGCTGTCCACAAAGGAATGATCATCATTATTAAAGATACTAAAGGTAACGAAGGGATCTAAGAGGGAATGATCCTGGTCCTGTGGTTCACATCCGCGATATAGCTTTAAGGTAATCTCATATTGGTAACTATTGCCTGTCTTCTTTACAAAAGTATAATACATCTCTCCGCCAATAATATGGTGGGCAGCAACTGACGAAGAAAGTAACAGAAACACTATGACGCCTACATACCTTTTCACAAGAGGCAATTTATGCTATTCCCCCGAATAACTTAGACAAAATTGTATGAATTGCTGCAATACCTGAGTGGCGGTGTCAGGAGCCTCAATCATTCCCAAATGTCCTACATTTTCAAAAAGATGCACTTCGCTCACCGGTGGCAGGCTCACCTGCTTCAGCACATCTTCCATGGGAGCGGCAACATCTTCTTTTCCGATGAAAAACAGAACGGGCGACCGGGCTTCGCGCAACGTCTGCGTACGATCCGGTCTTTCCCACATAGCATGGTAATAGGGAATCAGGGTATCTGTTCCGGCCTCAGTTCTTTGTTTTACCATTTCTTTTAGGGTCGCCCTGTGGCTGTTGCGAAAAGAAGAAGCAACCAGGTTGGGCAACATCTGTCTGAAAAAAACTTCCGGTCCATATTTTCTCATCAGAGCGATAGACCTTTTTCTTCCTTTTTTCTTTTCTTCATCATCAGGATAAGCGGAGGAATGAAACAATCCCCACCCGGCTAATTTTTCAGGATGCTGCTCTGCAAAAGCCAGTGTAGCATATCCGCCCATGGAGTGGCCGATAAGAATATATTTTTTAAGGCCCTCCTGTTCGCAAATAGCATTTAGGAATGCTGCCATATCTTCTATACTGATGGGATCAATAAGGGGAGAGTAGCCTGTTCCCGGCAAGTCGGGCAAAAGCAGCCGGTATTTTTTTCTGAGCTCCGCTGCCTGCTTTTTCCAAAGGTTGTGATCAGCAGGAAACCCGTGCACCAGCATGACCGGGAAACCCGTACCCAGATCCAGGTAGGCCCCTCCTTCAAAAGGACCGGATTTTATTCGTTTTAATCCTTCTTCCATGAGGGTAAGGTACACCTTTAGCGCTAATTTTCATAATTTTGTATGATGGATAAAAAAAGCATTGCTCCATTTTTCAGTGTTATTATCTGTACCTACAATCGGGCGCAACTGATCGGCCGGGCGCTGGATTCTCTGGTATCACAAAACGAAACCGACTGGGAAGGGTTGATTATAGATGACGCTTCCACGGACCATACGAAAGAAGCCCTCCAACCCTACCTGTCAAAATATAACCTCCGTTATCAACGGCATACGCATCGTGGCTGTGCCTTGAGCAAGAATGCAGGGATGGAGGCAGCCAGAGGAAAATATCTTACTTTCCTGGACTCTGACGATGAATACATGCCGGATCATCTGCAAATCAGGAAAAAATTACTTCTTGCCCGTCCGGAAATTGACCTTCTGCATAGCAATGTAACCATTGTCGGCAATCCGTATGTGCCGGATACCAACCATCCTGAAAAACTGATTCATATAAACGAATGCATTGTTGGGGGTACTTTTTTTATAAAAAGAAACAGCCTGGGAGTCACAGATCAATTTCGGGATACCTATTCGGACGACAGCCGGTTTTTAATCCGGTTCGGAGAAGAAGGAAAAGTAATTGAAAAGATAGATGCCCCTACATATAAATACTATCGGGATGCAGCAGACAGCCTCTGTAATGTAAAATCCACTTATTGACTGCCATCGTATGCCCACTTCAGGTAGATTGAGCCCCAGGTGAAGCCGCCGCCGAATGCTGCCAGTACCAGTTTATCTCCTTTTTTCAACCGATTCTGCCATTCCCACAGACAAAGCGGAATAGTGGCGCAGGTGGTATTCCCATACCGTTGAATATTGACCATCACCTTTTCTTCAGGCAGCCCCATTCGTTGTGCGGTAGCATCAATAATACGTTTATTCGCCTGATGTGGAACCAGCCAGTCAATATCTTCTTTTGTAAGGTTATTACGCTGCATAATTTCGTAAGAAACATCTGCCATATTGGTTACAGCAAAACGAAAAACAGTCCGGCCTTCCTGATAAATAAAATGTTCACCCTTAGCTACAGTTTTTTCATTGGCGGGGTTTAAAGAACCGCCGGCTTTCAGGCGCAAGTACTCCCGGCCAGAGCCGTCTGTATGTAATACGCTGTCTATCAGGCCGTAGCCTTCCGTATTTGGTTCCAGCAACACAGCGCCAGAACCATCTCCAAAAAGAATGCAGGTCTTCCGGTCTGAATAATCTACAATGGAACTCATTTTATCCGCACCCACTACGACCACCTTTTTATAGGCCCCGGTTTCAATAAACTGAGCCCCGGTTTTTAATCCAAAAAGGAAGCCCGAGCAGGCTGCAAGCAAATCGAAACTCCAGGCATTTTTAGCACCTATCTTATCACTAATAATATTGGCGGTAGCCGGAAAAAGCATATCTGGAGTGGCGGTGCAGCAAATTAACAAGTCAATTTCATCTGCACCAATTCCTCTTCTTTTCAGGAGGTCTTGTACTGCGGGAGCCCCGAGGTCAGAAGCGCCTTTATTTTCTCCTTTCAATATGTGCCGTTCTTCTATGCCGGTGCGGGTACGAATCCATTCATCGTTTGTTTCCACCATCGTTTCCAGTTCTGCGTTAGTCAATATATAATCCGGAACATATCCTCCCACAGCAGTGATAGCAGCGCTAATTTTATCCATGCATATAGATTTTAAATGATTGCAAGTTCAGGCAAAAGTAAGTTAAACCTGCAATAGATTAAGTTTTTTTAGAATTTCCCTTTATTTTGCGTACTTTTTCGATTCAAAAGTATAAAAAATATGATTGCTTATGTAGAGGGCAAGTTTACCTATAAATCGCCTACCTGTGTATATATAGATGTTAACGGCCTGGGCTATGAAGTACAGATAAGCCTGAACACGTACTCACAAATTCAGGAACTGGAGAAGGGCAAACTGCTGACCTATTTACACATCAAGGAAGACTCCCATACTCTTTACGGTTTTTTTGACAAGGCTGAGAAAGACCTGTTTTTGTTGCTCATCTCCGTCTCAGGGGTGGGGGCGGCTACCACCCGCATGATCCTTTCTGGAATGAAACCTCATGAAATTCAATCAGCCATCATTGATGAAAATGCAAAATTATTGGAATCCATCAAAGGGATAGGTGCTAAAACGGCTAAAAGGATCATATTAGAACTAAAGGATAAGCTAATAAAAAGCGGTATTTTTTCGGAAAAAGCAACCGAAACAATCCCCACTTTAAACAATACTTTGCAATCCGATGCGTTAAATGCATTATTAGCCCTCGGTATAGCAAGGAGCGCTGCCGATAAAGCCATCAGAAAAGCCTTGAAAAATATGGGAACACCTGACTCTCTGGAAGGATTGATCAAAGGAGCTTTGAAAAATATATAGCCGGCTTTTAGCCTTCTAAACCTAAAACTTCACCGGTGAAGAGACAACTTTACACGCCCGCTGCAGCATTTTGCACTTTAATGTTTTGCTTTTCCAGCTTGGTGAGCGTGTTTTGTAGTGAAGCATCCGGTCTTTCTATTCCACATAAATCCGGGCTACTGTCTTCTGATCTTCTCTTTCAGGAAGCCCGAAGAGATACGGCTGTTAAAGATACGCTGCCCTTTCCAATCCGCGACAGACGAGGCGCCCCTTTCTTGTCTCCACATCAACAATTCTTCGACTTTCAGGATCCTTCCATCATTCAGGATTCTTTACGCTATGATCCACTAACTCATCAATATTATTTTGAAGAAAAAATAGGAAATCATTTCTATCGCAACCCCTCTCGTTACTCCCAACAGGAATACCTGCAACTGAGAGGGAAACAACAGGAAGAAAATTATTGGATAAACAGAAGGAATACTTTCACCGACCTGAACCGGGAGCAAAAAGGCCCCGACTTATATTACGGGCCCAGGTTGTTTAACCGGCTGTTTGGTGGTACGGAGGCTGACATCCGCCCACAGGGAAGCCTGGGAATAACCTTTGGTTACGAGAGCCAGAATTTCAAAAACCCCATCCTTCCTGAAAGAGCCCGGAAAACCGGCGGCTTTGATTTTGATATGGATATCAATATGAATATTCAGGGTCAGATTGGCCAAAAATTGAAATTAACAAGCACTTACAACACCCAATCCGTATTTGATTTTGACAAACAGATAAAGTTGGAATATACCGGGGATGACAATAGCATTATCAAAAAAATAGAAGCAGGAAATGTCAGCTTTCCCCTGCGAAGTCAGTTAATTTCGGGGGTACAATCTCTTTTTGGTATTAAGACACAATTACAATTTGGGCGTTTAACGGTTACCAGCGTCTTTTCAACACAGCGCTCTAAGAAACAAAATATTGTTGTTCAGGGGGGAGCCCAAACGCATCCTTTTACCAAACAGGCCGACCAGTATGAAGGTAACCAGCATTTTTTGCTCGCACAATATTTTCGTGCCCACTACAACGAGGCGATGTCCACCCTGCCGGTTATAAAATCACAAATTCACATTATCCGGATGCAGGTATGGGTCACCAACAAACAAGGAGCCACTACTAATGCAAGAGACATTGTCGGCCTAATGGATTTAGGAGAAAGCGACCCCTATAACAGCGACCTCCATTCGCTAACCGGGAACCCTCTGCCGCAAAATAATGCCAATGACGAATACCGTCGCCTGACCGCCGATGCCGGTATGCGAAACCCCGGAACCGTAGTTAGCAGGTTGCAAGCAATGGGTTTACAACCAGTTCGGGATTTTGAAAAAACGTATGCCCGCAAGTTGGACTCTACAGAATATACCTTCAACAGCGAAATCGGATATCTTTCCCTGAATCGCCCCCTGCAACCGGATGAGGTACTGGCGGTGGCCTACCAATACACCATTAACGGACAGGTCTATCAGGTAGGCGAGTTTGCAAATGATGTAACTCCCGCCGGCAAGTCGGCACAACCACAGGTGCTTTTTCTTAAACTATTAAAAGCCACCTCCGCGCGCCCTTCTCTTCCTATTTGGGACCTGATGATGAAAAATATATACTCTCTGGACGGTTCCCAGATCAACCGGGATGGATTCCGCCTGGACATTTTCTATCAGGACCCGGGAGAAGGTGAAAAGCGATACCTGCCTGGTGCGCAGGGCGCCTATGAAGGAAAGCCCCTGTTGTCTATTCTTAATCTTGACCGGCTAAACAGTCAAAATGATCCGCAACCCGATGGGGTATTCGATTATGTCAGTGGCTATACCATTGATCCCCAAAGGGGGGAGATTATATTCCCTGTTTTAGAACCCTTTGGTAAAGCGCTAACCAAAGCTTTCAACGGAGATTCGGTACAGGCTTCCAAGTATGAATATCAAATGCTGTATGATTCCACCGTTACAATTGCCCGGCAATTTCCACAGTATAACCGTTTCGTACTCCGGGGAGCTTACAAGTCCAGTTCCTCTTCTGAGATCAGCCTGGGTGGGTTTAACATCCCCGAAGGATCGGTAACCATTACCGCCGGGGGTCAGCAACTTATTGAAAATGTAGATTACACCATCAATTATTCGATGGGCAAGGTGCAAATCATTAATGACGCCATCCTTAATTCCGGTTTGCCCATTAATGTACGCTTCGAGAACAATGCGCTATTCGGCCAGCAAACCCGGAACTATTTTGGCACACGGTTGGATTATTACGTTAATGATCATCTTACTTTGGGTTCTTCCATCATCAGGATGACCGAAAAGCCTTACTTTAATATCGTCAATTATGGGGATGATCCTATTGCCAATACCATTGGCGGGCTTGATTTTAACTTCCGCTCGGAGCTACCAGGAGTCACCCGGTGGTTGGATAAACTACCCAATTATGCCACCGAGGCTATGTCTTCCATTACGGCTACCGGTGAAGTAGCACGGCTTTTCCCGGGGCACTCTAACCTGATAGGAAAGGGCAGCCAGGGCACTATTTACCTGGATGATTTTGAGGGCGCCAGCAACTCATTTGACCTGCGTTATCCTTATAACAGTTGGGTATTGGCTTCCACTCCCGAAGGAGCCACAGATGCCAATGGCAATATTTTATTTCCGGAAGCAACTTATAACGACTCACTGGCTTACGGTAGCAAACGCGCGCTGCTGGCCTGGTACACGATTGAGCCCAGCCTGATAGACGGAGGCCCGAATACCCCTGCCTATATGCGGGGTAATCGGCAGCTTTACCTCGGGCATTATGTCCGCCTGGTGAAGCAGCAGGAGGTTTTCCCCAAACAAAGTGTTGATTACGGGCAGAGTTATCTGAATACCCTGGACCTGGCTTATTATCCTAATCAAAAAGGACCTTACAACTTTACAACAGACCCTTCCAAGATCAACGGCGAGGGCCATCTGACAAAACCCAAAGAAAACTGGGGAGGGATTATGCGGGCTTTGGACAACACGGACTTTGAAGCCTCCAATGTACAATATATTGAATTCTGGGTCATGGATCCCTTTATTGACAAACCTTCAAGCAATGGAGGAGAATTGTATATAGATTTGGGAAATGTATCTGAAGACATCCTAAAGGATGGAAAAATGGCCTTTGAAAATGGCCTTCCCAAGCCTTCCCAGGTTAATAAAGTGGATACTTCCGTTTGGGGAAGGGTCCCCCGTTTTCAGGAACAGATTACCAACGCCTTCGACAACGATCCTGCTGCAAGAGCCTATCAGGATGTCGGATACGACGGGATAGACGATGAACAGGAAAGAGTTAAGCATCAGGCTTATCTTCAAACCTTATTACAGACTTTTGGACCCGGATCAAAAGTCTATCAGGAAGCCGCCGCTGACCCCTCCAATGATAACTATCATTTTTATCGCGGGAAAGACTATGATGAAGCACAACTAACCGTGCTGGAACGATATAAAAAATTCAACCACTCGCAGGGCAATTCTCCGATTTCCGGTTCAGGAGATAAATTCCCCAAAGCAGCCACTAACCGCCCCGAAACAGAAGATATCAACAACGACAATACCCTGAATGAAGCAGAAGACTATTTTCAATACCGGATAAAGATGAAGCCCAACATGCAGGTCGGTTCCGATTTTATTGTTGACAAAATAGTGGTGCCTGCGAATGACAAAAATGGCCCTCTTACCCCCGAAACCTGGTATCAGTTCCGGATTCCCATTCAACAGTATGATAAAAAAATAGGGGACATCCCCGATTTCAAATCCATCCGGTTCATGCGCATGTTCCTGACTGGCTTCCAGGACAGCGTGGTGCTCCGCTTTGCCCGCCTGGGGCTCGTACGCAACCAGTGGCGTACGTACTTGTACCATCTGGATACGGCGGGCGCTTATGTTCCTGTTGATCCCAACAAAGACGCTAAGCTCATTGTCTCCTCGGTGAACCTGGAAGAAAATGCCTCCCGTACCCCCGTACCCTATGTTATTCCTCCGGGTGTTCAGCGACAAACCCAGCTGAGTGAAAATAATGTAAACCTCTACCTGAATGAACAATCCCTGTCGCTAAAAGTAACCGATCTTAAGGATGGAAAAGCACGAGCTGTATTTAAAAGCCTCGGAGTAGATCTCCGTAAATTTAAACGCCTTCAAATGTTTATTCATGCCGAAGCCATTGAAGGAGGGATACAAACCCGGGATGGGGAAGTACAGGCCATCATCCGCCTGGGAAGTGATTTCGTTAACAACTACTATGAATATCGCATCCCCTTAAAAATGACCGACCCCACCGGTTCATTAAACCCTAATACAATATGGCCGGAGCAAAACCAAATTGATATTGACCTTGATATCTTTCCCCGGTTGAAGCAGGAGCGCAACCAGTCGGGTGCCTCTCTTTCGCAGCCTTATACCATTCGGGATAGTAAAGGCAATTACGTAACCGTAGTCGGGAATCCCAGCCTTGGTGATGTAAGGGAGACCCTGCTGGGCATCCTAAATCCTTCTCAAAAGCAAACTGAACAGGCTGATGACGGGTTTCCAAAATCAGCTATTGTCTGGTTTGATGAACTGCGGGTTTCCGATATGGATGAACATGGAGGATATGCTGCAATGGGCCGTGTAGATTTAAAACTGGCCGACCTGGGTACAGTAAGCATGGCGGGCTCAATGCATACGGCCGGATTTGGAAACGTAGATCAACAGCTGGAGGACCGGTTTAAAGACAATTACTATCAATATGATGTTTCGGCTAACCTGCAATTGGGCAAGCTGCTGCCTCAGAGATGGAATCTTTCCATTCCGGTATATGCCGGCTATTCGGAAACCATTAGCAATCCCGAATACGACCCGTATGATCTGGATATCAAGCTCAAAGATAAGCTTGCCCTGGCCCTCAACAAGCACGCCAGGGATTCTATTCTTCGCCAGGCACAGGACTTCACTTCCGTTACGAGCCTGAGCTTCACCAATGTTCGAAAACTGCCGGACCCAAATCAGTCAACTAATCACCTGTGGGATTTGAGCAATTTTAACCTGAGTTATTCGTTCAGTCAGATTCTCACTCACAATCCCTTAATCCAAAGTGATGAACTTACGCGGCACCGCCTCGGGCTGGGGTACCAGTTCTCGGGCACGAGCAAATATTTTGCCCCTTTGCGTAACCTCATCGGGCCCTCTCCTTACCTGGCCTTACTGCGTGATCTCAACATCAATCCTATTCCCTCGGTCATCAGCGTACGGGCAGAAGTAGATCGCCAGTTTGGAGAAACCCATATTCGCAACACCGGTGGCGGCCCTTTTGAAATTCCGGCTACATTCGATAAATATTTTACATTTGATCGTTATTACACACTCCATTGGGATTTAACCAAATCCCTGAGCCTGGATTTTCAGGCGGTAAATAACTCCCGGATTGATGAACCTTTTGGAGAAATTAACACGAAGGCAAAACGAGACAGTGTCTGGCAAAACCTGATCACTTTTGGCCGAACTACGCTCTTTCATCAAAATGCATCGGCCTCTTATGCTCTGCCTTTTCAGAAATTTCCGTTGTTGGACTGGGTGAATGTACAACTTGGATATACCACCGATTACAGTTGGACTACCGCTTCCCTGTTAGCTCCTTATCTCGGCAATAGCATAGAAAACAGCAACCAAAAGCAGGTGAACGCGAGTTTGAACTTTAACCGCCTCTATAATAAATGGAAATTATTGAGGGAGGTAAATAATCCCGTAAGACGTGCTCCGGGCGATAGCTCCGGCAAAAATGCTTCTTCCATTTCATCCGGATTGCGGGTGTTACTGACTCCCCTCTTGCTTGTCAAGCGGGTAGCTTTCAACTACAGCGAAAATGCGCAGACTTTCCTGCCCGGTTACCTGAACCACGTTGGTTTTATGGGACAGGACTGGGGCGCCATGAAGCCCGGTTTAAAATTTGCTTTTGGCTGGCAGCCCGACAATCCCTGGTTAAATCACATTGGCCAGGAAGGCTGGATAACCCATGACAGTACCCTCAACATTCAATACCGACAGCAGTTTATTCAGCAGTTTGATCTCCAATCAACACTGGAACCCATCCCGGGCTTGAGGATTGACCTGAACATGCATAAATCTTTTTCAAAAAACCATTCGGAGTTATTTAAAGACCCAACCGGCAGGGGCAATCTCCAACATTTGAATCCTTATGATGCCGGCGGCTTTGAAGTTTCTTACTTTTCTTTAAAAACCTTATTTGATAAGGTAGATGCCGAAAATGGCATATCTGAAACCTATAATCGCTTTGAACGCTATAGAAGCGTGATTTCGCAACGATTGGGTAATCAGAATCCTTATACAGATGGCAAACCCAGCCTGGAGGATCCCAATTATACTTTGGGTTATGGAAAGTATGCCGAAGATGTTTTAATTCCGGCTTTCCTCGCAGCTTATAGCGGAAAAGACCCTAAAAACGTTGCTCTGATGACGGAGGGTTCCCAGAATATCCGGAGCAACCCTTTCAAAAGTATCAAGCCTTTTCCCAACTGGAAAATAAAATACAACGGCCTGAGCAACCTGTCTTTTTTCCGGGATTTTGTCACTAATTTAACCCTTTCTCATGGCTATTCTTCCGTATTGAGCATGAATAGCTTCACCTCCGCCCCTTATTTTTCCGATCCGCTCGGATATGGTTATCCCGGTTTTATTGATACGGTTTCAGGAAATTATGTACCTTACTTTCTGGTACCCAACATCACGCTTACCGAGCAATTGAATCCCCTATTTGGTATAGATGCCACCTTTGCCAACAACCTGAGCATCAGTTTCGGTTATAGTAAATCAAGAACCCTGTCTTTAAGCCTGATTGACTACCAACTGACAGAGATGCATTCTACCCAAATAGATTTTGGTGCAGGCTTTCGTATTCGGAATTTCCCACTCCCTTTTAATATAGGGAAAACCAAAAAGCTGAGCAATGACCTGAATTTCCGACTGGACATGAGTTATAGAGATGACAAAACAGTAAACAACCGGCTGGACGCGGATCTGGTGATTCCGACCAGCGGACGGAAGATGATTACCCTTTCCCCTTCGGTGGATTATGTGGTTAACAATCGGGTCAATCTTCATTTTTTCTATAATAAAAGGTCCACCATTCCCTTTATTTCCACCTCCTATCCATTGTCCAATACGGAGGCCGGGGTAACTTTCCGGTTTATTTTGCAGTAAGAACAGTTTTATCTGAATCCTTCTATCAGGATAATGGATAATCCAAGCAGGATTTCAACAACCATAATTACATCAAAATACATTCCTGCAGAGCCGACTTTATATCTCGAATACCATCGCCCTAATCCTGAAAACCCAACCACAATTCCAAGAAAATAGATACTGCTCCCCATACTTTCAACGTTAAATGCAGCATAAGCAAATAAAAATCCCAACCCTAAATAAATGCCTCCTAAAAATCGCACCAAATCATCCAAGACTAATTGTGGGGGTGTTTCTTTAGGCAAAAAGCTCATTGCTCCTTTGAGCATAACATTTGTTCCTCCCAAAAAACAGATGAGGGCAACGAGGCCTAATAAAATACCAAGAGCTAATACCATAATTTCCTGTTTTTAGTTATTTATCAATATAGTTTCTCCGGTCTTCGGGCAATAATTGACTCTTTTTAAAAACGAATTTTGTATTTTTATCTGCCAGCCAACTGATGGGCTTAAAGACCCCCACAATATTAATAATTATTCCTAATGGAATACCAATTAAATAATCTGCCGTTGCCGCCAGCGCCCCATCGTGAACTATTTTAAAGAAGAAGTAAACGCAAGGGGCAAATAAGAGCCAACTCGTTGCTAATCCTGCGTTGTAAATTGTTTTACCTTTAATGTTAAAAATAAACGTATGCGCTACAATATTACCAAATGAGACCAAAATGGTTGCCATTCCCAACCACACCAGCCGCTCACCCCCTATAGCCGCAAGCAAATAAATTACCCAGCCAATCCACACATTGATTACGAGCGAAGTATTGCTATTTAATGGATACCTGTCTGGTATATCACTATTAAACATTGCCCTGTTAATCATTCCGGGAAAAGTTCCTGCTATCCGATATTCTTCCATTTGATGAAAGAAAAGAGAGACTAAACTCAACCACATCAGAAGTTGATAATGTGATAATTTAGAAATATGTAAACCCACGAGCACAAGGGTTGCTATTCCTAAAATTCCACCAATGTCATACCAGTGTTTACGCAGAAAATTCATTTTGAATCCCTAATTAAGCACATACCAGGCCTGAATCATAAAAAACAGTTTGGGTGCTTTTATTATGCATTTATTGAACTTTTGATGATAAGGCTGTAGTAAATGAATGACAAAGCTACTGTAAAGTTAAGTATAAATTGTCTCCTTATTACCTCCCCCGTAATCATAAAATAAAGGTACAATTTTGGAATTTGATTCCAAAATTGTACCTTTATTTATCTTGGGGCCAAAGCGTTTTAAGATAAAAGTAAAGAGACCAGAGGCCTTTTGTGCTTAACCTTAAACAGGCCCTAATTCTTATTTATTTTCCCATAAGTAGCCGTAAAGTTGTCGCCTACAATCTTGGAACCATCGTTCCTGGTAACATTACCATAAACGGTTACAGTTGAACCATCTGCTATTTTTAAGGTTCCGCCATTCATTATCAGGTTACCGTAAATGGTCAGAGAACCATCTATATAAAGAGTGGCATTTTGGTTGATAATCAAGTTGTTGTTGTAGCCTATCCCTTTTCCAAACATTAAAGTACCCCGCAGGTTAAATAGGCCATCACTATTAATATTGAGCGAATTATAAACGGTCATAGCACCACAAAATGTCAATTTTGAATTTACATTTACATTTTCTAAAGCGGCTGATCCTGAGTATTTGAGGTCCTGACCGGAATTAACATTTAAATTTTTATTCCCCTCATATTGAGGATAGCTGTCGCAAGAGGTAAAGGCTCCTTCAGGACGAATTATTTTTAAGATTTTTAATCCTCCTGTTCCGGTTGCAACAAAAATATAATCTCCTTTGCTTTTCACATAGTTTGCCGATCCGCTTAAATCTATTGCGCCTACTAAAGCAAGCTTCCCTTGTTCTTCCTCGCAGGCATAAACTCCGGCTGCTCCATTTGCGGCTAAAATGAGACCGTCGTTATTTGAAACAGCGTTTGTTACAATATCATCCGGATCAATTCCTTCCATGCTCCCCAGAAGAGGAATCGAATTTATTTGTGAACCGGTAGTTGCATTGTAATATTCAATACCTTTTTTACCTCCTGCTATGACAAGATTATTTCCGTTAAAGTCCATCGTCCTTTTGGATTCGGGTATATCCGGCCCAAAGTTAAAACTGCTGATGTTGTTATAATTCTGAGCATTCAACACTTTAACGCCTTCCGTACCACTAAGGACGGCAACGCTCTCGGAGCTAACAGCTACTGAACGAAGATCTCCGATTGCAAAGGAGTTTAATTCATCCAAACCAGCCTCATTGAATACCTTAAAGGTACCTTCATCGCCACTGGTTACATAAATCTTTCCACCTTGCACCGCTATATCGGTACCTACCTGGCCGGCAATGTTAAATAAATTAAGGTCACTTGTAAGCGCTCCATTCTGAAGATTTACATAACCCCAAACGCCCGGAGAAGTTAAATCAGAGTTTTGACCCATATCGGAAGCGCCGGCTCCATATAACCGGTCATGGTTCGGATCATAAACTACAGCGCTGATATCGGTTGATGGAAGAATAGCCTGTTCCAGTATTTCCGGGGCTGCCGCATTACTGATATCTATCACTTCAATTCCACCAAGATAGGTCGGGCCCTTTACGTTGTATGAAACGTATGCATAATTGCCGTTAATATCTACATGCGTGGCTTGAAGAGTATGCCCCTTGTATTCAGGCGGAGCAACCGTCGCAATTAAAGCCAAAGGATAGTGATAGGCAGTAGAATCATCCTTATGATCCCTGGCAATAGAATTTAAGGGTTGATAAAGACGCAGCACACCGGCGCTATCTGTACTGATTCGTTGGCTCAGTTGTTTAGAATTTGTATTCAATATGATCTTGGGGTCATTTGAATTTTGACTGGGGTTCGGAGTATCCTTTTTGGAACAAGCTCCAAGTAACAAAAGGGCGCCTAAGGCGATAATGGAAAAGTAATTCTTTTTAATCATCAAAATAGGTTTAGAGTTTTAATAAAAAGTTACCTGTTGATTTGGCAAAGATATGGGTAAGGAAGTAAACTAATCTAACTAAAAGGGGTAAACGACTCCAAATAGTTAATAAACGACGAGCTGAAAGGGTTCAAAGAGGGATACCAATAAAGAATTTGGCATATTAAAGTCTTATCTATATTTTTGTTTTGAACTTTTTTTTGACCAAAAGAAGAAGGATTGCCTCCTTCCACTCCGGCCAATAAAGTTATTTTATTGAATACCAACTCATTATGTCAAATCTTTCCTATTTTTTTATAATAGAAGGCGTGATATTGCTTGCTATTATCTTCTTTTTATCCCTGCGAAATAGGACTTCACGAGAAAAATATAAAAAGGAATTAGAGATACTCAGGAATAAGGTCGCTGAAGAAAAAAAGGCCCAGGATCAATTCCTATCCGGTATAAATCATGAAATGAGGACTCCTTTGCATGGAATAATAGGCATGTATGAGCTCCTTAAACATACACCCCTGACTTCGGAACAACAACAGTTTGTTATTTCCATAGGAGCGGCCTCGGAAACCCTGAATTTGCTGATTGGCGATTTATTGGACCTCGCTAAAATAGAAGCAGGAGACCTGGTGCTACAACACATTAAGTTCTTTCCGAAAGAGGTCATCTCTCAAGCCGTATCCGGATGGGAGAAAAAAGCGAAAGAAAAGGGATTGGATTGGAAAATAGAAATTGATCCTAAAATCCCGACCACCTGTATAGGCGACCCCCTCAGGTTAAAGCAGGTGCTCAATAATCTGCTAAGTAATGCAGTCAAGTTTACTGAAGAAGGAGAAGTAGGATTAAAGGTGTCTGTTAAAGCATTAAGAAAACCAAAAGCGGTTATCGAGTTTGTAGTAAAAGATACGGGAATAGGAATTCCTGAAAATACATTGCCGGAACTGTTTAAAGAATTTGTACAAGTCGATAAAGGAGGTAAAAAAAGAAACAAGGGATCCGGAATTGGATTAACCATTGCAAAAAGGCTTATAGAACTACAACAAGGGAATATAAAAGCAATTAGCAGAGTAGGACATGGTAGCACTTTTACAGCAACAATCCCGTTTACTTATGTTATTAATCCTCCAGCCAATAAAGTAGCGAATGAAAATACACAATTTGCACCTGATCTTTTAAGCAATATTCAGGTAATCATAGTAGAAGACAATTTAATAAATCAAAAAGTTGCTAAATATACCGTTCAGAAATTTGGAGCAGAAGTTACCATTGCCAATAACGGAAAAGAAGCAGTAGAAATACTGCAGAAGGGCCCCTTGCCAGACATCATCTTAATGGATATTTCTATGCCCGAAATGGATGGATTTGAACTTACAGATTTTATTCGCCATACTTTAAAATTAAAAGTTCCTATTATTGCCATGACGGCTACAATTAGGGAAGAAGAAAAGAAAAAATGTTTTGAAATAGGAGTAAATGACTATTTATCAAAGCCCTTTACTGAAAAAATATTAATAGAGGCTATGCAGACTCTACTTCTTGCCAATGGAACATTAACTCAGAAAGAGGCTAACCATCCGATAGTTTTCTCAAAAACGAATCAACCAAAACATTATGATTTAGCCTACCTGGAAGAACTGGAGGATGATAACTATAAAAAAGACATCCTGAAGGACTTCCTGACTATAACTCCTCCAGTCTTTGAGGAGTTAAAAACCGAAATCAAAAATAAAAACTGGGCAGCAGTACATGAAAAAGCCCATAAATTAAAATCAAGTCTGGGATTACTTCAGGCTCAGCCTCTGTTGGATTGGATTACACAGATAGAACTTAATGCTAAAGAAAATAAAGATATAGACAAAATATCTGAACTAATCCGGGATGCAATTTCAGAATATAAAATCGTCTTAGAAGGACTTCAAAAGGAGTTAAAAA
>CAYRBD010000004.1:30375-31538 GCA_964422465.1 uncultured Chitinophagaceae bacterium | reverse complement strand
TATGAAAATTCTTGTTGTTGAAGATGAACCTTTGTTACTAAAAACAATTAGAATGCGCCTTGTAAAAGAAGGCTATGAGGTTATTATTGCAGCAGATGGACGTGAAGCGCTTGAGCAAATTGATACTCAGCATCCCGAGATGGTTATTACGGACATAATGTTACCCTACTTTTCGGGTCTTGAAATAGTCGAAAAAGTTAAAAAACAGGATAAGTCCAACGCCTTTGTAATAATATTATCCGGAATGGGGCAGGAAAATACGGTTTTAGAAGCCTTTAATCTTGGTGTAGATGATTATATTACTAAACCTTTCAGCCCAAATGAATTGGCCATCAGAGTAAAGCGTTTTGCAAGGTCTGTTATGAAAGATAGTTGATTTATTAAAAACCACTTTTGGCGGATGTTACTTATTCCATGGATTAACGATACTTTTATAAAAGCGCTCTTTAATTTGAGCGTAATTTTCTGGGTTATTATTATTTCTCTTTTAGTATCCGCTCTTATAGTCCAATCCTACCAGAAGCGTCAAAATAAAAAGTACAAAAGGGTATTGACTATATTTAACGATATTATAGAGAAAGCTGTTTTAGTAGATAAAGTTGTAAATGAGAAATCTCTGATTTCGGATACTGTTTCAAAGAGGCTGCAAAAGATTCTCAGCCGTAAGAATCTCAGGAAATGGTTTATCCGGGAATTGGTCATAGCCAGGATAAACATAAGCGGCTTTGCTTCTGAAAACATTAAAAAACTGTATATCCATTTAAGTCTTCATAAGGTCTCCCTTCAAAAGCTTAACAGCCGAAAGTGGCGCCTAAAGGCAATAGGAATACAAGAATTATGTCTGATGGAGCAGAAGGATTACATGGAAAAAATTTATAAGTATTCAAACCATCCCAATGATTACGTAAGGATGGAAGCTCAATTAGGACTGATTAGAGCCAATGGTTTCGACAGCTTTAGTTTTCTAAATAAACTTACACAAGATATTAACGGCTGGAGTCATATCAGGCTGTTAGCACAAGTATCTCAATTCTCTTATCCCGATTTTACTGGTATAGACCGTTGGTTGCAATCTTCAAATATTTCTGTTGTCTATTTTTCCTTGCGATTAATTGAACATTATCATATTTTTAAAATGCATGATGAGGTTGTATCTTATCTAA
>CAYRBD010000004.1:20173-30275 GCA_964422465.1 uncultured Chitinophagaceae bacterium | reverse complement strand
TTAATTGAACATTATCATATTTTTAAAATGCATGATGAGGTTGTATCTTATCTAACGCACCCAAATGAGAAAATAGCCATTGCAGCACTTCAGGCTTTAAGTAGTATTTATAATGAAGATACTACAGAACAAATTATCCCTCTCTACAATAATAAAAGCCATAATTTTCAATTGTCTTCACTAAAGACACTGGAGATAATCGGCTCACCAAAAGCGATGTCTTTTTTAATGAGAGAATGGCAGTCAGATAAAGCACCTGATATCAAGATCGCCGCCGCAAGAGCTATTGTTTCTTCATCTACTAAAGGAATAGTTGTTCTTCAGGAAACACCCGAATATGAATCAGAGCCGGGATTCACAATTGTTCAACAAGTTAAAGCAGAAAGAAAATGATAAACTGGCAATCTATAATGGTAGATTTTTTTACTTACGGGTTATTAATCTATTCCCTGACCTTAATTCTTTTTTATTTTTTTATTGGGTTCCTGTCTATTCGTGAAACCAGAAAACACCTGAGCCAAAGGTATTTTTCAGACCCCCGTATATTAGCTACTTCCCACGATGCGCCGGGCGTAACCATTATTGCCCCCGCCTATAATGAAGCCTCAACCATTATTGATAATGTCCGGTCTTTACTCTCCATTTATTATGAAAAGCTTGAAATTATTGTTATAAATGATGGCAGCAAAGACGATTCTTTACAAAAACTTATTAAAGCTTACCAACTGGAAAAACTACCGTATTATTATTATAAAAAAATAAACACCCGTCAGGTGTATGGGGTTTATAAAAGTAAGAAAATATCCTTTCACAAACTTATTGTTATAGACAAAGAGAATGGAGGTAAATCAGACGCCTTAAACGCGGGTATTAATTTGGCATCCCATGACATCGTAGTTTCCATTGATGTCGATTGTATTCTGGAGCAAGATGCTTTATTAAAAATAGTTATGCCCTTCTTAAATTCAGGAAAGACCCCGGTAATTTGTTCAGGAGGCGTTATCCGGATAGCCAATTCCTGTATTGTCAAAAACGGAAGATTGGTAAAGATTAATTTGCCCAGAAAGTTTTTACCCCGCATGCAGACTCTGGAATATATCCGGGCATTTCTTTTGGGAAGGATGGCCTGGAGTCGGTTAAATGGCTTGCTTATCGTATCCGGAGCTTTTGGCGCTTTTGATAAAAATATTCTAATCAAAGCGGGAGGTTATGACACCGGTACAGTTGGTGAAGATATGGAACTGGTCGTCAGGATGCGCAGGTATATGGAAGAACAAAAACTTCCTTATAAAATAAAATATATCCCCGATCCCCTTTGTTGGACAGAAGGACCTTCGGATTATAAGGTCTTAGGCAGGCAACGCAGCCGCTGGATGAGGGGAACAGTAGAAACCCTATACTTGCATCGCAAGCTCTTTTTTAATCCAAAATATCATTTACTTGGCATGTTGAGCTATCCGTATTGGCTCTTTTTTGAACTCCTGGCTCCCTTAATCGAGTGTACAGGGTTTGTTATTTTCCTTATCCTGGCATTGCTGAATATGGTACAATGGGCCTTCTTCTGGAATTTGTTATTTTTTATTGTTAGTTTCGGATATCTCTATTCCTTTTTTGCAATTTTTATGGAAATAGCAACTTATAATCAATATAACAGACGAAGAGATACATTTCGGCTCATGTTAACTGCTTTATTGGAACCCTTTTTGTTTCACCCGTTCGTAGTTTGGTCTTCCGTCAGAGGCTTTATCGCTATTTTTAGAAAAAATACAGGATGGGGGGAGATGACACGTACCGGATTCCAACCAGCAGAAAGTTTATCAAAATAAAAGGAATATTGTTTATCTTTTAAGGATAATCGTTAGATGATAATTTATCTAAAACCTTCTTTGATAAGCTATTCCAATATCCCACTGGTTTCCATAAACCTTGGGAAGAAATTCTTTATAATACCAGGTCAAATCAAACCTTATAATGTTAAGCTCATGAAATACATGGCTGTAACGAGCGCTAACCCTCTGCGCATTTAGCTTGTTTTTTATACCAAGCAGGGCAGCATCTGTTCGGTCATCAGGAGAGATACCGGTGCCATAGGCAAGAGCATAATAATCGTCTTTACCTCCGGTATAATAGCGAAGCGTAAGGTTGTACGATTGAGAATTATCCTGATCGGGAACCAGGTAAGTACGGAAATTAAACCAGAAATTTTTAAAATATTTTCCTATAGAAGCCGTATAAATCCAGACGTCCGATGAAAATTTCATATAACGAAACCCACCTTCTATTTCCATCTCCCAGGGGATGTTGGCATAAAGCGAAGCTCCGGCTCTATAATGAGGGAAAACACTATTCGTTCCCGAAATTCCGGTATTTAAATAAGCATAAAATGTTTTGGAAATATGCGGATAAAAATCTACTTCTCCCTGCAGCCCGTTTTTTGCAAACCGATTGGCAAAATTAATACGTGTAATTAAATCCCCTACGGCGGTTTGTCGGGTATAATCCAGGCTGACTATATGCCAGGGATCAGGAAACTGCTTGTCAAAATATACATAATGATAACTAACTCCAATTTTATTTAAACTCGTTTTGTCACGAATGACATTCAGTAGTTGCCCGACTTCTGTGTTTTTAGGATCATACTTTAATAAGGTATCAGCCGTCTTTTGTGCCCGGCCATATTGTTCCAACGCATTCAGGATTTTTACTTTTTTTACTAACAGGCCCGTTGAATGAGGATGATATTTTAACCCCTGGTTGCTATATTGTAAAGCCTCTCCATTTTGGCCGTTCCAATAAGCCAGATCAGTAAGCGCAGAGGCAGCGGCTTCATTATCAGGATGGTCCTCCAGCACAGATTGTAGAATGCTTCCGGCGCTGTCTGTTTTTTTTGACCAGGAATAAACGCCTCCTAAAAAAACTTTTATTTCAGTATAATCAGGGGCTATGGCTAGCGCTTCTTTACATAATTTGATAGCCTGAGGATAGTTTTTCTGATCAAAAGCTGCTGTACGTGCCTCCTTAAACAGGCTATCCACATCCAGTCTGTCCTGAGCCTGTACCTGATAAAGAAAAAAGAGTAGGAGGACGGTGAAAACAGCTTTTAATTTATATATCATATTCCTCTTTTTGGATACGCGAAGTTAATAAGGTTTTGCAATTTGCCATATTTAACCTTATTACCTTCTGTCAACCCTACATAATTTTATGCCTTGAGCAATATAGTTACATTTTCCATTAATATTCCATGCTGAATACAATTATAGACAAAAGTAATCTTTTTGTAAAAATATGATTGATTTAATAAATATGGAAATATCGCAGTAGCTTTATACTGTTTTGGCTTATTTGGTTTAACCGGGTAACTCATTTATGATAAAACTTAAATTACCAACGCAAAAATGGAGAAACTCCTTAGCCCCTGTACTGTTCATGGTTACTTCCTGTACTGTTACAGAGGCCCCTCATTATATGTACGCACCAAGAGCAGTAAACGTCCCAATGTTTACTCAAAAAGATCAATCTGATGTTAATTTGAAACTCTCTTATTATGGTATAGATGCACAAGCAGGCTATGCTATCAGTGATCATCTGGCAATGGTAAGCAGTTGGTACTGGAGAAATGAATACCATTATGATAAAGACTTTCATCATGTCCCACACAGTCACGATAGAATGGACAGCATTCATTCCAAAAGAAAAGCTTTTAGCTTCGGAATAAGCTATTACAGCCCCTTAAATAAAAGAAAAAATATCATTATCAATGGCACTGCAGGTTTTGGGATAGGCCGATTTTCTATGAACTCCTCTTCACAAACGAAGGTTTTCTTCCCAAGCCAAGACAGCCTAATTGCTAAAAAACTTTTCAACTATGACACTCAGATGAAACAGTTTTTTCTTGAACCGGCGATAGTATTTGATAAGGGTAAGAGAAGAGCTGCCTTTAGCGTAAGATGGTCGGGGATAGTATATAATAAGGTGGTAAATAGTACGTCTAATCCAGATGAATATGGAAAAATAAGCAATAGACTCCTATCTTTTATAGAACCGGCCTATACCTACGAATTATTTCTAAACGGCTGGTTGCATCTGGCTCTTCAGTTAGGAGCCTCTTTAAATACACAGGAAATAGACTACCAATACAGACCAATAATTGCCAATATTGGGATAGGGATTGACCCTGTTAAACTTTATAGAAAGCGATAATTATCTTTCTCTTGTTTAAAAGCGATTTTCCTCAATCATCTATCCGCAGAAATTCTCCGGAATGATTAAATTCCAGTTCCAGATCATTGTCCAGTTCAACTTCCTGCTTATTTTTCTTCATTTCCCACTGCACAATAGCATTATCGGGATATTGGGCTTTCACGTAAGACAGCACTTTGGGGGGAATAGCTGAATCAGGCAGCCCGGATTTTCCCTTTATTTCTTTCACGTCCATCCCTTTATTAAATTCCAACTCAGTCATATTATCCAGTTTTATTTCATACTCTGTTTTGGAATGTTTTTGCTCCTTCTCCGCATAAACAATATTCTGATCGGGGAAATGCCGGGTAACGTAAGTCTTAATCTTAGCCGGGATTTTATCCTGGGGGAGATACGTTTTGGTTTTCTGGGCCGCACTGGTCAGCGCAATGGTGAAGGCAGCCATACACAAAAGAAAAAATTTAGTTTTCATCGTACTTTTTATTTTTGATATTAAAGAAGAGGCAAAAAGCAAGCCATTTTTGAATGTGATGAGAATGCTATTCCCAAAATTTTTTTACCCTTTCAGGATAGCCGGATATTATTTCGTTATTTGCAATTTCCTTAAATTATCTTTTATGTCAAAAAAAATATATAATCCTTCACGCCTGTTTGATGGAAAAGTATTCAGGGCGGGAACAGCTATCCTGGTAGAAGAAGGCAGAATATGTGCCTTGTTACCCGCTTCAGACTTACCGGAAGGGGTAGGGGTAGAAGAATATCCCGATTTGACGATTGTTCCCGCCTATAAAGACCTCCAAATTTATGGTGGAAACGGGCAGATGTTTTCTCTCTTCCCTTCAGTAGAATCTTTAACAACTACTTACAATTATTGCCGGGCCGGAGGGGCTACCGCTTTTATGGCCACCATCCCCACAAGCAGTACTGAAATTATGGAAGCGGCCATGGATGCGGTTTATGAATATTGGCAACAGGGCCTGCCCGGACTGTTAGGTTTGCAACTGGAGGGCCCTTATATTAACGCTGAAAAAAAAGGCGCACATATTGAACGTTTTATTCAAAAGCCCGATTTTAAGGCCGTAAAAAAACTAATAGAACGAGGGAGGGGAACGGTTAAAATGATGACCCTGGCGCCGGAATGCTGTCCGGATGAGATTATACGGTATCTTGCCGGGAAGGATATTTTATTATCCGCAGGACACAGCAATGCTACTTATGAAGAGGCAAAACGGGGTTTTGACCAGGGCATTACCACCTGCACCCATCTGTACAATGCCATGTCTGCTCTCCGGCATCGTGCCCCGGGGCTGGTAGGGGCGGCTTTTGACAATGGTGTTTACTCCAGCATTGTTCCCGATGGCGTACATGTCAATGAAGCAGCTGTTCGGATAGCTTCCGAAATAATGGGCGATCGTCTGTTTTTTATTACGGATGCCATTACCGAAACCCATACGGATTCTTACAAATATATATTGAAAGAAGACCATTATGAAACCGAAAAGGGGACCTTAGCAGGCTCCTGCCTGACAATGGGAGCAGCTGTACAAAAAGCCATTCGGATGGGGTTGTCTCCCGAGGCAGCCTTAAAAAAGGCTTCTGCAATTCCGGCAAAAGTGCTGGGCAAAGATAAACAATGGGGCAAAATAGCGCCCGGTTATGCGATGGATTGGGTACTCCTGGATAAGGAATATAAGGTTCATTCCATCATTCAAGAATAATAATGCAATGCAAGTTTCAGGGAAGAAAGATCTGCTTTGAAATTGAAAGTATTCCTCTTTTCAACATCTGTGTTTCCTGAACTGCCGGATTTGCTCCTCTCAAACTCGTAGCCCAGCAACCCCCATTTCATGAGCAATTCAAAGTGGGGACTAAAAGAATAGGCAATACCCGGGCCAGCCTCAATGTTAAAAGTAGAGGCATCGGGGCCTTTCACATGAGATTGCTTGTTATTGGTTATCCCGTACCCAGCTTCAGCAAATCCGAAAAATTCAAGTTTTTCTGCAAGTTCTATATAGTATTCGGAGAAAATAAAACCACCGAGGCCGTAGGCATTCGTTTTCGTCTTACCCCCGGAGGAGTTGGTAGTGGTAGTGGAATTGGTGGTGTATGAAACGCCCACTCCCAGCGCCAGATGATGTGACACCATGTAACCTATCTCCGGAGTGAAAGCGAATGCCGTTCCCGATTGTTTGTAATTATCAGCCGGGCTGTTAGAGTTTGAATGGCTTAAACTAAAGCCGCCGCCGACAAAGAGATTACCTTTCCCAGCCTCCTGTGCATGACCTAAGGAAACAATGGTTCCCAACAGAAACAGGGTAAGAATAACGTTTTTCATAAGTTTTAAGTTACTAAGATAAGTTATAATTTTCATCTGCCGGTCCTCTTTTGGGTTTCATTTTAATTGATGTTACATTTGCTTACAGAATTAACACTAAAAACATTCTTTATGTTTTTTCAGCATGTTTATGATGAAACTCTGGCGCAGGGCAGCTATTTTATCGGATGTCAGGCCAACGAAGAAGCTATCGTTATTGATGCCCGGCGCGATGTAGATATTTATCTGGACATCGCGAAGCAAAATAATTTTAAAATTACAAAAATTGCAGAGACTCATATTCATGCAGATTTCCTTTGTGGCTCCCGGGAACTGGCGGAGTTAACCGGGGCGGAGATATATCTTTCTGATGAAGGCGGTAAAGACTGGCAATATGAGTTTGACCACATCGGACTGAACGAGGGAGATACAATAAAACTCGGAAACATTTCTCTGGAAGTATTATACACCCCCGGGCACACCCCTGAAAGCATCAGTTTTTTGCTTACTGATCACGCCGCTACCGAAGCCCCTATTATGATATTAACCGGTGATTTCGTCTTTGTAGGAGACGTAGGCAGGCCGGATCTACTGGAAAAAGCAGCGGGCATCATGGGCACCAAAGAAGAAGGGGCAATGCAACTGTTCCGGGCCCTTAAACGATTTGAATCGTTACCGGGATATGTACAGGTCTGGCCCGGTCATGGCGCCGGGTCTGCCTGTGGAAAGGCATTGGGCGCAGTTCCGGTTTCTACAGTAGGATATGAGAAAATCACAAACTGGGCCCTGCAGTTCAATGATGCCCAAGACGAATTTTCAAATGTTCTCCTCGCCGGCCAGCCGGAGCCTCCCCGGTATTTTGCAATGATGAAACAGTTGAATAAAACGGCCCGCCCCCTGTTAACCAAGGTGCCTAATCCCCCTAAATTGAACAAAAACCAGTTTTTATCCGCTTATGAAAAAGGAATGAAAGTAATTGATACCCGCGACAAGGCTATATTCGCCGAAGGATTCCTTCCCGGTAGTCTGAACATCCAGAACAATAAAACATTCTCAACCTGGATGGGGTGGCTGCTGGACTATCAGGAGCATTTTATCCTGATTGCTGAAGACGGTGAAATAGAGGAACTGACCCGAAAATTGATGCGAATAGGAATGGACAATATTCATGGATATATTTCTGACATCAGGATGCCCGGCCTGGAGCTCCAACAGGCGGATATTGCGGACATTGCGGAGGTAAGAAAAAATATAAATAAGAAAGAGGTTCAGATCGTAGATGTGCGGGGAGAAAATGAATATGAAGCCGGGCATATTGAAGGTGCCCAAAACCTGTTTGTCGGGACCCTGGAAAATAACCTGGAAAAAATAAATAAGGAACATCCGGTTATTGTACACTGCCAGTCTGGTGTCCGATCGACCATTGCTTATTCCATCCTCAAAAAAAGCGGTTATGAAAAAGTGAAAAACTTTTCAGGCGGAATGGATGCCTGGCTGGGTAAAAAGCAACCCGTAGTTAAGAATAAAGCATAAAATGGCTCCTTTAAGTACTCCTCCTTTCATATCTTTCTTAAAGAAAGTTCTCGAAAATAATGACCTGCCGGGTCTGGAAGCACAAATGAAAATGGCGCCGATCCCTCTCGGAAAAAGCAAACATCGCAGGAGGATCATTGCACCGGATGACGCACATGCCAGCAGCGTACTTGTGCTTCTTTTCCCGGACCAGCAGGACGGCTTAAAGGTGATATTAACACTAAGAAACCGGCAAATTCATCATGGGGGTGAAATAAGTTTTCCCGGCGGACGGGCAGAGTATAAGGAAACCCCGGTAGAAACCGCACTAAGGGAAACAAAGGAAGAAATTGGTATTGCCTCCGGGACTATTTCAGTTATTGGACGACTTAGCAACATATATGTGGAAGTTTCCAATAATAACATAATTCCGGTGGTCGGGTTTTTAGATCATCCCCCTTCCTTTGCCCTGTATTCCGGAGAGGTGGAAGACGCCTTTTCGATACCTCTGGAAACCCTGATGATCAAAGATAAATTTGTTGTCGAAAACTGGACGTTGCATGATTCTCCTTTCAGAGTACCTTATTGGAATGTTTATCGTGTTCCACTCTGGGGCGCTACGGCCATGATTCTCAACGAGCTTTTGGCAATCTACCGGATGTTTAAAGAGGAGACTCCGGCTCTACACAAACGTGGCGAAAATTAGACCAGAGATTATCCTTTCAACTTACCAAACGGATTAAAAGTCCGGTTAGGAAGCGGGTGATTTCGCTTTTCAGCATATTTCAGATGATCATGAATATTTTTATGCCTGAAAAAGTACGTACCTGTCAAACAGATGACTCCCATGATCCCCATTGCCCATTGGCCTCCCAACACACCGGCAATCGCCCCCGCCACCATGCTTCCGAAAGGCATGGTGCCTTGCAGGCAAACCGTATAAAAACTCATGATCCGCCCTCTTTTATCTTCCTCTACCAGCAGTTGGAGCATCGTATTGGTAGAGGTGGTATGCACCATCTGCCCGAGGCCGGCAAAGGCGATAAACAAGAGGGACAATACCAGCGAACGGGAAATAGCAAAGCAAATAATACCGGTTCCCAGGAAAAGACCGGTAAAGGAAAGAATCTTTTTAAACTGCGAAATGGTTCGCCTTTTTGTCAGGTACAAAGCGCCGCAAATAGCGCCTACCCCCGAAGCGCTCATCAAAAAACCCAGGGTTTGAGCATCTCCCTGCAATACATCCTTAGCAAAAATCGGGGCAAGCGTTCTTAAAGAGGCATTGGAAAAACTAACCACAGCCAACATAGAAAGCAGCACCTGCATGAGTTTTTGGGTTTTCACATACTGGATACCCTCCTTTAGTCTCTGGATGACGTGGGGCGCTTCCTTCAGTCTCCTGACAGGTTCCGGTAAATGCATGAAGATTAAACAAAGGACAACTACGGCATAGCTGAAGGCATTGGCCATGAAGCACCAGCCTTCGCCCACCAGGCTGATAAGTACTCCTGCTATTGAAGGCCCTATCAGGCGGGATAAATTAAAGACTGTAGAGTTTAAGGCAATGGCATTTGAAAGCGACTCCTTATCCTGCTCCACCGTTTGAACCACAAAGGACTTCCGCATTGGCGCTTCAAAGGCATTGATTACCCCCAACATTAAACTGAGAAAAATAAGATGCCAGACCTCCACCCATCCTAAAAACGTAATAGCCCCTAGCAAGGCTGCCTGCAACAGGGCGAGCGATTCTATACGTATTAGCGCTTTATGCCGGTTCCAACGGTCGGCATAGACCCCGGCAAAAGGGGCAATAAAAAAAATGGGCACCTGTTCACAAAAACCAACCAACCCAAGCAAAAAAGCCGAATGGGTAAGCCTGTAAACAAGCCAGAGCATGGCCATGCGTTGTATCCAGGTACCAATAAGAGATAAGGTCTGACCTGCTACAAACAACCGGTAATTTCTGTAAAACAAGGCTCTTTGTTGCAGAAAATACTCCTTTATCCGGTTACGCTTTCTTTCGGTCATTTGTATAAGTTACAAAGATACAGAAAGGCTGTTCAAAAGGGAGGT
>CAYRBD010000004.1:15597-20073 GCA_964422465.1 uncultured Chitinophagaceae bacterium | reverse complement strand
CTTTATGGCACTTACCACATTATATGCATCAATCGTATTGCCACCAAAAGTAGGAACAACAAGCAATTTCAATTCAGGTACATAAGAAAGGTCAGCTGTATTTTTATCCCCTTTCGTGTCTAACAATTTTTCGGCTGTCCCATTGGCGTCCACGGCATATATTTCACCAATCCAGCGGGAGGCAATAAAAGTGCTGTCGTTATATAAAGCCAATCCATCCCCTCCTTTTACCGCATCAGTAAAGAGAGTGAGTTTCTGACTGTCCGGCACATAACTATACATGCCGCTTCCGGTTAAAATCCAAAGTTTACTATTCCAAACCATTAACCCGTTGGCATCTTTTACCTCCGGTTTGGTTATTAAAAGAGAGACTTTTCCATCAGCATAACGGTACACCTTCCCCTGTCGGGTATCCGATATATATACAATCCCCTGTTTATCAGTTGCGATGTCATTTAAAAAGGTAGAGCCGGGTACAGGTACTTTCTTTTTGACTTTGGCCGAGGCTATATCAATAAGGACCAATTGATCCACGTCAGCGGCATATAACATTCCATTATGTATTCCCAATCCTTTCGGGGCATCCAAGCCATCTACCCAATGTAACTTTATGATGTTACCATCCGGACCCACCTGCGAAATAAACCCGTTTCCGTCTTTGGCGCTACCCTCTCCATTAATATTGGAAACATAAAAGAGTTGCTTCCCTGCATCCCATATTGCAGACTCCGGCGCCCTCAGGGTGGTGTCTGTTGCCCATTTTTTTTCGAGTTTCAGATGCAGCCCACCGGCCACACTTGAATCACCATTCGCAGAATCCTGACCCGAAGAAGAAGATGTTCCATTACAGGCAACCAAAAGAGAAACCAAAAGGAGACCAAGAAGACCATTAAAGGAAGGAATTTTCATAAATACAAGGGTTTAGAATTTTGCGTAAAACTAAGGAAAAAAGCCGAAAAATCCTACCTTGCATCCATGTCCATATCGGTATCTAACCTGACCAAAAGTTATGGCCCGCAAAAGGCCATTGACCGGCTATCCTTTTCCATTCCGAGAGGGGAGATCGTTGGTTTTTTGGGACCCAATGGCGCAGGAAAATCCACTACCATGAAAATCCTTGCAGGTTACCTGCCAGCCACTTCCGGCACAGCAAAGGTTTGTGATTATGATATAGACCACGCTCCCCTGGAGGTCAAAAAGCGGGTAGGTTATTTACCCGAAGCCAATCCGTTGTACCCCGATATGTACGTAAAAGAAATGCTCTACTTTGTTGCAGGCTTATACAAAGTCCCCGGGAAAAAGAAGCGTATTGAGGAAATCATTACCCTTACCGGCCTCGGGAAAGAATCTCATAAAAAAGTAGGCGCGCTTTCCAAGGGATACAAACAGCGGGTAGGGCTGGCCAGGGTATTGCTACCCGATCCGGAGGTGCTTATTTTGGATGAAGCTACCTCCGGCCTGGATCCCAATCAACTGGAAGAAATACGCCGTGTAATTATCGAACTGGGCCGCCACAAAACCGTCCTGCTTTCCACCCACATCATGCAGGAGGTTAAAGCGATGTGTGAGCGGGTGATCATCATTCATGAGGGAAAGATAGTGGCGGATGATACCCTGGCCGGCCTGGAGAAACACGGAGATACCTTTGTTCTGGTGGTTGAATTTGAACAGGATATATCCAGAGAATTATTGCAAAGGCTGCCTGCAATAAAGATGATTACTCAAAAAAAAGAACGGATATGGCATCTTTCAACGGATCAGCCGGGGGAATTGAAAAAAAGTTTGTGGCAATTGGCTTTGCAAAATAACCTGAACATCGTTTCTTTGCAAAGCAACACCGCGTCTCTGGATGCGTTGTTTCGTAAACTTACCAATAAAAAAAATTTATAAGTCAATGAGTATCATAACAAATGTTCATGCCCGCCAGATCCTCGATTCCAGAGGAAACCCCACTGTTGAAGTAGAAGTTGTTACTGAAGAAGGCGCTTTGGGGCGTGCTGCTGTACCCTCGGGAGCTTCCACAGGGGTTCATGAAGCGGTGGAACTGCGAGACAATGACAAAGCCATTTACATGGGAAAGGGGGTTTTGAAAGCCGTAGAAAATGTAAATGACACGATTCAGGACGCGCTTATTGGCTGGGAAGTTTCCGACCAGGCAGGTATTGATCAACTGATGCTCAATTTAGATGGCACCTCCAACAAGGAAAAATTAGGCGCCAATGCCATCCTGGCGGTGAGCCTTGCAGTAGCCAAGGCCGCAGCTATGGAAAACGGCCTCCCACTCTATCGTTACGTTGGCGGCACCAATGCGCGTACCCTGCCCGTTCCGTTGATGAACATCCTGAACGGAGGTTCGCATGCAGATAATAAAATTGATTTTCAGGAATTTATGATTGTGCCTTTGGGGGCCTCTTCCTTTTCTGAGGCGCTGAGGTGGGGAGTTACCATTTTTCATCACTTGAAGAAGGTTCTGAAAAGCAAAGGTTATTCCACCAATGTAGGAGATGAAGGCGGTTTTGCACCTGATATCCAAAGCAATGAAGAAGCTATTGAGACTGTTATTCAGGCCATCCGGGATGCCGGTTTTGAACCCGGGAAACAAGTTGCCATTGCCCTGGACCCCGCCGTAAGCGAGCTTTACCTGACGGATGAAAAAGTTTATCACTTCCTTCATTCAGATAACCGCAAGCTTTCTTCTGATGAAATGGTGGCCTATTGGGAGGAATGGGTAAACAAATATCCAATTGTATCTATTGAAGATGGGATGGCCGAAGATGACTGGGACGGGTGGCAAAAATTAACCGACCGCCTGGGGAAAAAAGTACAGCTCGTAGGAGACGATCTTTTTGTAACCAATGTAAAACGTCTGCAACAAGGGATAGACCGGGGAATCGGAAACAGCATCCTGATTAAGGTCAACCAGATTGGTTCGCTTACCGAAACCATCAATGCAGTACAACTGGCACAGACACACAGCTACACCTCTATCATGAGCCACCGCTCCGGCGAGACAGAGGACACAACCATCGCGGACCTGGCCGTAGCTTTGAATACCGGACAGATCAAAACAGGCTCCGCCTCCCGAACAGACCGCATAGCCAAGTACAACCAATTGCTACGAATTGAAGAAGAATTAGGCGACACAGCTCTTTTTCCAAAAAATCTTTTTAAATTTGAAGGATAAAAAGCCCCCTCATGGTGCGAAAAATTCCCAAATGGTTAAAAAATAAATATACCATTGCCGCAATTGTTTTTGTGGTGTGGATCACATTTTTTGACCGTAATGACCTCATCACGCAGGTGGGCTACGTGGTTCACCTGCATGAATTGAGGGATCAAAAGGATTACCTGAAAGAGCAGATTGATACGACCGATCAGCAACTCCATCAGCTTTTATCTAATCCCGATAAACTGCAACAATTTGCCCGGGAGCAATATCTTATGAAAAAGAAGGATGAGGATGTATTTGTCATCAAATAGGGTCTGATAAGGAGCGGGAATAAATTTTGGGCGAGATACAATAGAATAGAATATCCGGCGTTTATATTAGAAAGTTAGCTTTTACTAAATATTTTAATGCTTTCGTATGAACCAACATGCTACCCCCAAAGGCGATGCCCTTTCCGGAACTCATCAACCTGTATCTGAAGAAGAGGGAGAAAATCCCTCCAGCCAATCTCCGTCAACCTCTGAGTTAGAAGAGACCCTGCATCAATTGGATATCCTCCGGTATCGCCCCCGGCGAGAAACACTCCGGGCAATCTTCAAATATGCGGATATTCCTCCAAAATGCCAGGATTGATTAACTTTGTCAAATGACGCTCCAGGAGAAATATGCATTTGTGATAGCCTATTTTGAAAAAAATAATCCGGATGCAAAAACAGAGTTAATTTATGATAACCCCTACCAACTGCTGGTGGCGGTCATGCTTTCTGCTCAATGTACAGATAAGCGGGTAAATATGACCACCCCTTTTATTTTTGAAAAATATCCGGATATTGAAGCGCTGAGCAAAGCCACTATCGAAGAAGTATTCCCCCTGATAAAAAGCATCAGCTATCCCAATAATAAGACCAAACACCTTATTGGCATGGCCCGAAAGATAAAGGCTGATTTTGATGGAAAAATTCCTGCTACCGTTAAAGAGTTGATGACTTTACCCGGGGTAGGGCGAAAAACAGCCAATGTGATCACTTCGGTGGTACATCAGCAACCTAATATGGCGGTGGACACGCATGTATTTCGTGTATCTACCCGAATTGGCCTTGTTCGCAATGCAAAAACACCCCTCCAGGTCGAAATGCAACTGACAAAACATATCCCCAAAGAAAAAATCTACAAAGCTCACCACTGGCTGATCCTGCACGGCCGGTATATTTGTGTAGCCCGCAGGCCCAAATGTGAGATTTGCGACCTTCGTCCGGTTTGCAATTATTATAAAAAGTATGTGAAGAAAAAAATTAATTTATGAATCC
>CAYRBD010000004.1:10746-15497 GCA_964422465.1 uncultured Chitinophagaceae bacterium | reverse complement strand
AAAGGGCTTTTATACGTATCTAAATTGCTGTTTCCGTTACTTAAAAAAAGCAGGGCCGCTCATATTATCAATATGGGATCAACCGCTGCTAAAGAGGTATATCCCAAAGGGAATGTATATAACGCCAGCAAATTTGCAGTGGATGCGCTTTCCCGGGCCATGCGTATCGACCTTCTGCCGTATGGCATCAAAGTAACCGCCATCCATCCCGGCGCTGCCGAAACCGAATTTTCTATGGTCCGCTTCAAAGGCGATGCCGAAAAAGCCAAAGATACTTATGCCAGCTATAGGCCGTTATCAGCAGAGGATGTTGCAGAAGTCGTATTTTTCTGTGCTACGCGCCCGCCGCATGTTTGTATTAACGATTTGGTTATTACGCCTACGGCCCAGGCAGATGCACTGCATTTTTATAAAAGCGGAACGTATGCGAAGTAAGTGAAAATAAGCAGGCCTTCCCTACCATATAAAGGTTGCATGAAGGTAACGGAAAGAGAGAAGTTCCCCTAATGAAGGCTGAAAATTACTTTTTCATCCGCCAGCCGGCGGATACTCCTCCTTTGATAAATTGGTTACCGCCGCTATCTGAAACAACTTTGCAAATACTTTTGTATTTAAAATTACAGGAACTTTCTTTAACCTGCTCATATTTTTTAATATATACAGCCATCTGTCCATCGGTAATGGCCATGATTTGCGCCATTGTCTTCAGCTTTCAAAACACCAATGCATATTTTCTCAAAAACAAGAAAGCTCCTGGTATTAAAATCACGCAGAGCCAGCATCAGGTCACAAGCAACGCAGATCATCTGGGCAGAAGATCATGGAACTTTTCTGACCCGGTTTAATTCCGGTGAGTTATCCTCTTTCCTGCCCCTCTTTCTCGAAGGAAAGAGGGGCTTTACAGGGTAAATTCATTATATTATCGTATCTTTGATTTAGTATATATTGAAAGCCCATATTCGACCCAATAAAGGATTTATCGTTTAACCAATCACTTCCTAAACTTTGACGATGGAGGCTGCCTTCTTTAACCGGCTAAAGAAACGCTCCGGATCAGGGCTGATGCTTTTGATGAGTTTATGTCTGTCCGCGGCAGCTCAGCAGCAAATGAACCCTCGCTTTTCGCGTTATACCATCAACAACGGCCTGTCCGAGAATCTGGTATATGCTATTACGCAGGACCGTCAGGGTTTTATGTGGTTTGGAACACAAGATGGTTTAGATCGTTTTGACGGATACGAATTTACAGTTTTCCGTCACAATCCTTTTGATACCACGTCATTATCAGATAATACCATCATTTCATTATACAATGATTCCAAAGGGAGGTTGTGGATAGGTACCATGCATGGCGGACTTGACCTTTATGACCCGGGACAGAACAACTTTATTCATTTTCTAACCCATCGTGCAGATTCTGGTAAGATTAGCGGCGACTATGTGGAATCCATTACGGAAGACAAAAAAGGAAACCTCTGGGTGGGAACCTTTGGAAATGGGCTGTTTGAATTTGTATTTCCCCAAAGCGATACTGGCTATTATCCAAACAAAATAATCCATTATATCCATCAGCCGGGAGACAGTACCAGCCTGGGTAATAATTATGTACTTTCTGTTTTCGCTGATTCCAAAGGGAGATTATGGACAAGTTATATAGACGGCCCAATGCAAATGGCACGCCTAAATCAAAAGAAGCCGATATTTATTACTCCGAGATTCACTTTTATCAACCCAAAGCAAATTATTTTAAAAAACCAAACGAAATTTAACATAAACGTCCCAACGTGGGTAAAATATAAAAAAACAATAGGTGGCGGACGAGTCGCTTTTATGGAACAGCAACACCAGTTGTGGATGGGCACGAGCAATGGCCTTTGCCTCATAAAAGATAACAGCGATACATTAATCAGGTTTGATTTTTCACAGCCGTGGGCGAAGCAAGGCACTGTATTATCCATTTGTGAAGCACCCGGGAAGGGAAATTCTGCTCAGACCCTCTGGACAGGCACTTATTATGGGCTCCAGGTATTCAGTACAAAAGACTATACTTTAAAGTTGATAAAGAATGAGCCGCTTAATAAGGAAAGCCTTGTGGGAGGAAGAATATTAAAGATTTATAAGGATCGCTCCGGCTGTATCTGGCTGGGTAGCAACGGATATGGAATGAGCAAATATGATTATCATAGTGCTTTATTTTCTGCTCCTCAATTTGCTACGGCAGATAATAAAACCAAAACCAGTGACCTGAGTATCCTCTCCTTCTTTGATGCACAAAGGTATCTATTGTTAGGTACTTTTACGGGACTGTGGAAGGTGGATAAAAGAACCGGCAATATGCAACTAATAACAAAAGGGGCCCTCGTTACTAAAACCAAAATAGTCCCTTACACTACCTGGCCTCAGCTTATCTATGAAATAATACCGGCGGATTCAGGCAGATTATGGTTAGCCGGTAGCAGCGGGTTATTATATTACAATCCAAAGAACGACCAATCCTCTCTCTATCAGCCGGATATCCTTATCGGGGGGAGATACTATAATTCAATTATCAATATCTATGATGACCATCATGGCCATTTATGGACTCTTACGAAAAATACATTTAGTGTTTTTGATATTGCTACGAAAACCTTTAAAAAATATTTTTATAATGATAAAATAAATAACATTACTAATGATATTCCACATGGAGATATATACAGAGATGCCCAAGGAAATTTCTGGTTAGGCAGCAGCCTTGGGTTGTTATATTTTAATACGGCTCAAAAAACTTTCCAATATTTTACTAACAATCCAAAAGATACTGCCAGCCTAAGTTTTAATACGGTGGAGTGTATTGTTCCCGATCCAAACAATCCAAATACCTATTTATGGGTTGGAACAGCCGGCGGCGGCCTCAACCGTTTTAATATACAAACAAAAAAGTTTACCCACTTTACGATTAAAAATGGCCTGGCAAATAATTATATTCATGGCATGATAGCAGGTCAACAGGGCTATTTATGGATCAGCACCAACAAAGGGATTTCCAGGTTCGATCCAGAGAAAAAAACTTTCCAAAATTACGATATCCGTGAAGGGTTACCAAGTAATGAATTTAATTCGGGCGCCTATTACAGGAGTCCGGAGGGAAAACTTTTTTTTGGCAGTATCCACGGGTTTACCGCCTTTTATACGAACAGTATCCAAACATATAAGTACGCTCCCCTGGCAGTTTTTACCGATTTTAGATTATTTAATAAATCTGTTGTCCCCGGTCAGAAAAAAGGAACCCCTTTAAAACAATCCATTACGGCAACCAAACAGATAACCTTACCTTATAAAGACAATATTATCGGCTTCCAGGCGACGGCTTTGAATTATTCCAATACGAATCAAATTCAATATGCTTACCGGCTAAAAAATTTTAGTAAAAAGTGGATTAACAACGGAACCGATCGATTGATCACCTTCAGTAATTTAAATCCCGGCCATTATATTTTGCAGGTAAAGGCCGCTAATAGTGATGGGGTATGGAGTAATAAAATTGCTGCCATGGATTTAATTATTCTGCCACCCTGGTGGAGAACCTGGTGGGCTTATACGCTCTATATCCTGATGTTGTCAACTGTTTTATTTTATTTCCGCAGATACGAACTGAAAAGAATCCGACTAAAAAATAATTTACAATTTGAGCATATTGAATCTCAAAAACTGAAGGAACTTGACCACGTCAAATCTCGTTTTTTTGCTAACATTTCCCATGAATTTCGCACCCCGCTAACGTTAATCATCGGCCCGCTGGAAGATGTCATACAAGGCGGTGATCCAAAAAAATTCAGAGAGCTGGTACCTGAAATGCACCGCAACTCAAAAAAACTGTTGCATCTCATCAATCAATTGCTGGATTTGTCTCGTCTGGACACCGGAAATTACACCATCAATACCACACGCGAAGACATTATTCCTTTTGTCCGTCAGGTTGTGCATTCCTTTTTTTCTTTAGCAGAACGCAGAAACATAACGCTGGAAACAGAAGTAGATTCTACATTGCGCAACACACTAAACGAACAAAGCAATTTCTATTTTGATGAAGATATTATAGAAAAAGTATTGACCAATTTACTGTCCAATGCCTTTAAATTCACCCCGGATGGAGGACAAATATATGTCAGCCTCAGGTTGCATGAATACAAACAGACTTTCCTCGAACTAAAAGTAGAAGATAACGGCGCCGGCATTTCTGCAGAAAACGCGGCCTACATCTTCGACCGGTTTTATCAGGCAGACCGCTCCATGAAAAGACAACATGAAGGAAGTGGCATTGGTTTGTCATTAGTCAAAGAACTGGTAGAACTGCACCACGGAAGCATATCTGTGAACAGCGAAGTGAACCAGGGTAGCATTTTTACCTGTTTATTTCCTTTTAACCAGAAAATAGGAACGGCTCAATCTGAGGCGAAAAGCAGCCGGCTGAAAGTGGAAAAAACTCCTCTTCCCGAATTGGAAAAGGAACTTACAGAAAACGAAACCATTCGTTCGCCGGAGAACAAGCCGTTGATTCTGGTAGTTGAAGACCAGCGTGATGTTCGGAAATACATTGGACTAAAATTAGATGACACCTACACGGTCATAGAAGCAGGTAGCGGGAAGAAAGGATTGGAAATCGCCCTGGGACAGGTCCCCGACCTGGTCATCAGCGATGTGATGATGCCAGAAATGGACGGCTTTGAATTATGTAAAAAATTAAAAACCAATGACCTGACCAGTCA
>CAYRBD010000004.1:7823-10646 GCA_964422465.1 uncultured Chitinophagaceae bacterium | reverse complement strand
AAATTTTCGGTAGATCAGTTGGCGGAAGAGATGAGGATGAGCGCTTCGCAACTGTATCGGAAATTGAAAGCGCTGATCAACCAATCTACCCAACAATTTATTCGCTCGGTAAGGATGCAACGGGCCATGGAATTGTTGAAGGAGGGGGCTGGCACGGTATCTGAAATTTCATGGAAAGTGGGTTTTGAGGACCCCGGGTATTTTAGCAAGGTATTTAAAAAACAGTTCGACTGTTTGCCTTCAGAAAAGGAGAAGTTTCCCTAATGAAACAACTTTTATTTATTACGGTAAAGATTTGTTTTGTTTTCCGCTATGAGAAAAGAAATTACTCATTGCAGGATTATCAACCGGCCTTCTCATCATAGTACATTTACAGGGCAATTTTTATCCCTCTTTCGTCCGAGAAAGAGGGGTTTTGCAGGGTAAATTCATTCATCTTCCCCAAACGCAAGATAATTACCACATTTTGCAAGATTCTTCCTAACACCTGACCTGCCTACGGCTATAACTTTATGCCACTCTATCCGGTGAAAGCCTTTCAACCCAATTTTTATTCACAATCAAAAAGGCTTAATCATGAAAAAAAGAATTCTTTCAGGCATGTTAATCATAGGAACAGTATGCCTGACGGCAAGCGCCGTAAAAACCAATGCACAAAGCACAAAAGAAACAAACGCCATTAAAAAAACCATTCAACAGGAAACCAGCGCCTACTTTCATAAAAATTATGAAGGCTGGACCAAAACCTGGGCCCATGACTCTGCGGACTTTATCCTTCGCGCCGGCCCCGGTGGTTATAGTCAGATGACGGGCTGGGATACAATTGCAGCTCAATACAAGAAGGAAATGAAGAACATGGCTGTTATGAGCGATGCAGAGATTGCCCCGCACCTGCATAATACCGATTTTCATATTTACATCAATGGCAATACGGCTACCGCCACCTTCAGGGAAGGGAATAAAACACCTGAACCGGAGACGCGCACCCTGATAAAGCAAAACGGCGAATGGAAGATACTGAATTTATCTTCGCTCAATAGTGAATCGTACGCCATGCAGAACACCATCAACAACATGAAAGCCTTTTCCGGCAAATGGGCATTGGATGGAAAAGCCACCATGGATCCGCCCGGCAAAAGGGTACTGAAAGCAGTAAAAGTTGACCTGAAAGCAACACCTAACGGGCTGGAACAATTGTCAAACATAGCTTTTACATACAAAAACCAGCTCTATGATCCTCCGGCCGAACAGGAATATTTTATCCCCGACTATGGCACAAACACCATTTCTTACCTGGACATTCAAAAAGATGCTTCAGGCCATACCTATACCCAGACCGGTAAAGTAACTTCGGATCATCCCAATTCCTATACCGTAACCGTCATGTATCCCGATAAACCTGCCGCTGTCGAGAGCGAATATACTGTCACCATGCAAAATGGTCAATGGCATCAGACAGGAAAAGTGTTTGACAAAACGGGCAAAGTGACCCATACGATGTCCGGCAATCTGCATCGCGTACAGTAACTAAAGTTTTTAAAATCATGAAAAAGATATCTTTCATCATCGCCCTTGGACTGATGTCCGTTTTATGCTTTTCCGGAAACGCCTTTTCGCAGGAAAATCCATTCATAACCTTTGAATACATGCACGTGAAACCCGGTAACGATCAGGCCTACATACAGGTAGAAAATTTCTGGCGGCATATACATATTGCCCAACAGAAAAAAGGGGATATTCTAGGCTGGAGGGTATGGGAAGTCGTAGCGCCCTATAACGTGGATGCCCCCTATCAGTACGTGGTACAAACGGTATATGCTCACTTTAGCAATATTCTGCACCCTTATAAAGGCATAGACATTAAGCAGGTATTTCCTGATGCTTCTAAAGATTCGCTGAACAGGATGTTTACGATGACTGATACAGCCCGTACCCTGATACGGCGGGATATTTTCTCTGTGGAAGGTCATGCAGGCAATGTAGCCGGAAAACCCATCAATTATATGATGATTGGCTATGTGAAAGTGTCACCGGACAAAGAACAAGATTTTGAATCTTTTATAAAGGATCACCGGCAGCCGATTGCTGATAAAATTGTAAACGGTGGATTTGCAGATTTTTGGTGGTACGGTGGGTTGATGTTTGGCAAGGGTACCGATGGTCATTACAATCATGTCGCTTGTTATACCTGGGAATACGATAAAATGTTTGACCATGTCCCGCCATTTTCCGAATACAGGAAAGCCGACCCTGCCGCTTTTGAAGGGTACAAATGGATGACCAGAGATCATAGAGTGTTGCTTCATAAAATCCTCTCCTTGAAAAGCCCTTCTAAATAAGCGCATACCATATCCATTCACCCCAGGTGTCTGCCGCCGACGGAGCGAACACCTGATAAAAAAACTAAAAATCATGAAAAAGTCTGTACTGATTTCCGTACTCTGTTGCCTGCTGTTGAACCTACGACTGCAGGCACAAAACATTATTTATGTCAATGCCGCCGCTACCGGCGCTAATAATGGCTCCAGCTGGGCCAATGCTTTTACGGATTTCCAGGCGGGCGTGAATGCCGCTACTGCCGGCGACAGCGTTTTTGTAGCGGGAGGAACCTATCAGCCTAGTGCAGGACAGTCTTTCTCCATGAAGGAAGGGGTGAAAATCTACGGTGGCTTCAAAGGAACAGAAGTTCACTTGTACCAGCGTAATCTGAGTGCCGGAGATACCAGTTTTTTAAAAGGGAACGGCAATAGCGTAATTAGAAATGACGGTAACGGCCTAACACCCTCCGCAGTATTGGATGGATTTACTATTACGGGAGGGGAT